>DATNHU010000282.1:0-2893 GCA_035604795.1 Candidatus Limnocylindrales bacterium | reverse complement strand
CGGCTGTTGCCATTTCTGGACGCGGAAATCGCCAATCGTTTGCGCGATCGTTTTGTTTCGCTGGGAATGAACTTGTGGTTCAACGAGCGTCCTGTGAAAGCCGAAAACACTTCTTCAGGCGCCCGGCTTTTCATGAAAAGCGGGAAGACGCTGGAAACGGAGGCGGCGCTCTTTGCCGCTGGCCGTCGCGCTGCGGTTGACGGCTTGGCGCTGGACAAAGCGGGGCTGGCCATCAACGACAAAGGTTACATCGGTGTGGACGATCATTATCGCACCGGCGTACCGCACATCTACGCGGCCGGCGACGTCATCGGTTTTCCAGCCCTCGCTTCAACGTCCATGGAGCAAGGCCGTGTGGCCGTGTGTCACGCCTTCGGCCTCAAATACAAGGAGCGCGTGCCCTCGCTTCTCCCCATGGGTATTTACACCATTCCGGAAATTTCCGCTGCCGGTGAAATTGAGGAGTCCTGCAAGGAGAAGGGAATCGATTATTGCGTTGGGCGTGCCCTCTACCAAAACAACGCCAGGGGTCACATTACCGGCGACACTTCCGGGATGCTCAAGCTCATTTTCGCGCGCGCGGACCGCAGGCTGCTGGGCGTGAGCCTGATCGGCGAATCGGCCACTGAACTGATTCACATCGGCATGCTGGTTCTGGACAAAGGCCTCCCCATCGATGAATTCATCGAGCAGGTTTTCAACTATCCGACACTCAGCGAAACCTACAAATACGCTGCCTACGACGGCCTCGGCAATCTCGCGGGTCACAAACTCCGTGAAGGCTAGCACTTCACCCGAGAGTAAGTTTGCTACCGGGCGCTCTTCGCCCTCGATAACCGCCCATTATTTTTCGGCGATCCCGAAGTCGCTGTTATAGAGTCATTCCATGCTTTCACTGCGCCTCCTTGGGCCGATTCTCTCTCTCTGCGGTTTGGCCTTGGTTTCTTCTCTCATCCCACCGAATGCGCCCACTCCAAGCCCGACCACATTCCTGGGCTTCGACCGTAATGATTACCCCGGTGATGATGCACTCCCTGCACTGCGCAAGACATTTTCATTCACGGGCTACTGGCTCGGCGCGCCGCCGGGCGAAAAGGGCAACTCCTGGCGCGGCAAGCGCGCACTCCTGCAATCGCAGGGGTTTGGCTTTGCTGTTCTCTTCAATGGCCGTGCGAGCCGCACCCTCCGCAATTCCGCCGATGCGTGCCGGAAGGGAGCGCTGGATGCACAGTCCGCGGTGAAATTGGCCAAGGAGGAAGGCTTTGCGAAAGGTACCGTAATTTTTCTGGATATCGAGGAAGGCGGCCGCCTGCCAGCTCCTTTTCACGAGTATCTCCAGGCATGGAGCGACGGCCTCACGAAAGCTGGCTACCGTGCGGGCGTCTATTGCTCCGCGATGCCTGTCGATGAAGGTGGCGGCGCTAAGATCACCACCGCCCAAGACATTCAGTCGCACCTCGGCTATCGCTCCATGGTCTACTGGGTTTACAACGATGCCTGCCCGCCCGCTCCCGGATGCGCTTTTCCAGCGAACCCGCCGCCACCCGCGCAAGGCGGCTTCTCCGCGGCGGTCATTTGGCAGTATGCGCAGTCGCCGCGGCGCAAGGAATTCACCGCGGCTTGTGCGGCTAACTATGCACGGGACGGGAATTGCTATGCGCCCGCCGACACCCAGCATCGTTGGTTCCTCGACGCTAACGTCGCCGCCACGCCGGATCCATCCTCAAGCCACTAATATTCGCAATCAAGCTATAGACCATTCGATTGTCAAGGGAGAATCCAATTTCACCAAAGTCTGTCATTCCGACCGGAGGGACGTCGGTTTTGGACGTCCCGGAGTGGAGGAATCCCTCGGCAAGTTCGGAACTCAGGTTAATTCGTGGGGTTTCGCGGAAACTTTTGGTAGGGCAGCCGCACGCCGTCTATGAGAACCTGATCTGCGCGAATCTGGGCCGGGGCTTCAAACCCCGCCGCGCCTCCGGCGGCCACATAATCATCTTGGTCCACGCCATCACCGCTGACGCCCAACCCGCCGACCAGCGTGCCATTGCGATAAAGCCCCACGCTCCCAGGAAAGAAGACGATGCCACTTTTGTTGGCATTTGGCGGGCCCGCCTGGAATCCTTGCGTGCAGGGATTCGTCACATCCTGCTGGTACAAATTGAAAAATGGCCCGGGGCTAGTGCCATCGATCCCCGGCGGGAAAAAAGGTTGCGCGCCAAATCCGATGGTGCGATTGGTAACCGCGGTTCCGCTGGGCACCTGATTCAAATCGGCTGCGGTGCGCGCACTACTGTTGAAATAGACCATGTTGCGCGCCTTGGTCACGGCCACGTCGATGCTGAACACCGTGGAATCGGCCATGCGCCGCAGCCCGATGACCGTGCCGTCAAGATCCGCGACCGCGATCACCATGCGCGCTTTGGAACCCAGCGGCAAGCGGATCACTGCGTTCGTTTGATTGGCGGTAGCTTCGGCGCTGCTCAAGATTTGCTGCACATCCGATATGCTGAGCCCGCCAAGGGACCCCGCCGCGGGCGCCACCAGATCGCCTTCCGGTGGCTGGCCGCTGCTGGCAAGCGGCCCATCCAAAAAGCTCCCCGTGAATGTTCCTGCATTAACGCTCGCCGGCCGCGTCGTCTGATTGACGAACGGCAGCGCGATGCCGTTAATAAACACAACGCCGGGCGCCGCCGGCGAAGGTCCGAAGCCGGTGGAAGTCGCCGCCGCGAATGCCGCATACTCGGCAACGTCCTGCGGCAGACCTGCTACACCCACGCCGCCCACCACCACGCCGCCACGGAAAATGGGCACGCCACCGGGATTCACCGCATTGGGATCGCTGTCGAGCAAGTCCGCTTTTCCAGTGATTATGCCCAGGCCGGTTGGACCG
>DATNHU010000281.1:0-5242 GCA_035604795.1 Candidatus Limnocylindrales bacterium | reverse complement strand
GTCTCGAGACGCTCAGTCCATTTGCTCCCCGGATCGATCTCGGTTTGATCGAAAAAAAGCGGATCCTCCTCGGCGCCGAATTTCCGCAGTTCGGTCAGTTCCTCGGTCAGATCCTGGGCAAACCTTTTGGCGTATGCTGGTCCGCTCGCACGGGCGTAGCTCAAGAAACAGAACGGGCTTTTGGGGCCTGGTGAGTCTGAACTCTTTTCGGGCATCGGGAAATCCTCCAGAGGCGAGGGGTGCTTGCGCGAATTCTAGGCGACGTTAACGTCTAAGTCAATTAAGCGATGGAGAGTAATCTGCGAGGTTGAGGGAAAAATCGTCGGCCTGCTCCGTTCGGAATGGCCTCGGAAGGCCGACCCCACAACGGCGAGATGCGGCTTTGGCGGCGGAGATGATTTGCCAGCCGCGGCGGTTGAGGCTCCAGAAGATGAAGCAGGAGGAGAGGGCGAGGTGAACGCGGCAGTGGAATATCGCGTCGAATCTTGCGAATCGGCGGGATGGGCATACAATTGGTGCAGTTTTCAGGGGCAAGAAAGGAACTTCCGGTGGAAGGGGTCCTTCGGGGGAATCCGCCGGTAATTCTTTTTTTCATCAGGGCTTAGCTCCAAGCAAAATTCAGCCTGCGGCGTGCAACACCATTCGGTGTGCTATTGCCGTGGAGTTCGTCGAACCATGAATCCCAGCACCATAAGCGAGCAGATTGAGCGAATCCTGCGCAGCCAGAGCTTCGCGAGCAAGAGCCAGCTTCGCAAGCTACTGGAAGTTCTCTTCAAACACATGGAAGAACAGGCCGCGCTGAAGCCGGAGGTGGTGATCCGGGAGTTGTGGCCGGACGAGGTGCGCACGAAGAGAGCCGCGGACGTGGCGACGGAGATGAACCGGCTGCGGCATGCGCTGCAAACGTATTACGAGAGCGAAGGCAAGAGCGATCCGATCACGGTGCACCTGCCGCGCCGCGCACCGGGCGCCACAGCTGGGACGCAGGAAAAGCGGTGGATCGTGGCCATGCCGCGCAATGGCACAGAGATCCTTGCGGCTGCGGAACCTGCCGCGACGGCGCAGCCGAAACCGCGCTGGAGCGGGAAGGCAATAGCGGCAGCGGCAGCGGCAGCAGCAGCGCTGTGCGTAGCGATTGGCGCCGCCACGTACATCGCGATGCGCGTGTGGTGGATACCGGAGCGGCCCCGGTACGGGCGGATCGATGGTTCGACGCTTACGATTTTCGATGTGGAAGGAAAAGAGCTTTGGAGAAAGACCTTCCCTGAAGGATTCGAGCCGGGGTGGTATACGCAGAGCTTAGCTTCGCGGCTGTGGTTCGGGGACCTGGAGGGAAAGGGGCGCACGAGCGTGCTGTTCACCTACTTGCCGGTCAGGCCGGAGTCGCGCTCGTCAACGCTGATTTGTTACTCCGACCGGGGCAAAGAAAGGTGGCGTTGGACGCCCGGGAGAGAGCTGCCAGAGTTCGGTGGAAGTCCAGCGACGTTCCGGACCGTGGCGCTGGCGGTGTTGAAAGCCACGGACAAGAGACCGCCGCGCATGGTCGTTTCCAGCCAGCTGTATCCGTGGTGGCCCAATCAGATTGCGCTGCTCGATTCCAACGGCAAGACTATCGCGGAGTACTGGCATTCCGGAGTCTTGAGTTCTCTTGCGCTGGCCGACCTGGACGGCGATGGAAAGGAGGAGATTGTCGGCACGGGAGTGGCCATCGGGTACCATCAAGCGACATTGGCGGTGCTCGATCCAGACAAGGTGTTTGGCGCTTCCGTGGAGGCGGCGCGGCCAGATCTGGAAATGCGCAGCGTGGGAGTGGGGCAGGAGAGATTGCGGCTGCTGTTTCCGCGGAGCGACCTGAACAAGGCGTTGTTTCAATTCAATATGGCCGCCGAGCCCACCATCGAGCACGGAAGCATTCGACTGACGGTGCAGGAATGCATCACCCCTAGCCCCAGTTGCCCGATCTGGTATGAATTTGAGAGAGGTTTCCATCTGGTAACGGCTTACGCGGGAGGCGACGAGTTTCGCAGTGCCCATGAGCGCTTCTATCAAACCGGCAAGGATGCACATCCGCTTAGCGCGGAAGAACAGGCGGCGTTTTCGCGAGTGCGATGCCTGGTGGGGTGCACATCGGAGTTCGTTCCACTCGGTAGCCCAGCCCACTAAAAAGCCGCCCGAGGCACGTAGAAATTCGGCCGGCGTCGCATTGGCGCTTGCCTGCTCGCGTTGAGGAAGAGTGATAGTGCCGCACAGCCGCGGCGCCGTAGAGAGCGGATTTCTTCTGAGGGCCGCAAAATCCAGGCGATTTCATACGGAATTCATATCATTTCGATTCGCGACCTCTTGACCCGAATGTAATCCACTGCAAGCATCGGCCAACGTGTGACGGTGATCTGCGGCACGGTAAAGGTGAGCCAATGAAATCTCAATATTCCGGTAGGGCTGCTCAGAGCGTCCTTCGAGCGGGGGTAAGCGTGTGGACGTGGGGCAAGACGCGAGCAGTTGGGCTGGCTGCGATGCTCTTCGTCAGCTTGGCGATCACAGGAGGTGCATGGCTGATCGCAGCGCGCGGTGCGTCGGCGATACCCAGGCCGCAGGCAGGCGGAGGCAGTTCGCCAACTTATACTTTCACGACCATCGACGTTCTGGGAGCCGGTAAGTTTGCACTGCAAGGAACTTTGGCCATCACCAATAACGCGGGGGGAGATGTTGCGGGAGTCTACCTCGACAATTCGTACGCGGCTCACGGGTTCGTGCGAGCAGCGGCTACGGAAACGGTTAGCAAGTTCGATGCTCCCAACGCCGGCACTGCTAAGAATCAGGGAACCTTCCCCATTAAAATAGAAATAGCAGGAAATATCACGGGAATGTACGCCGACGCGAGCAATGCGTACCACGGCTTCCTGCGCGCTCCGGACGGCACGATCACCGAATTCGATGTTACCGGGGCGCCGACGACCATCGGCCATCGCGGAACCATCCCACTCAACATCAACGCGGCCCTACAAATCACGGGATTTTATGTGGACGCGAATGCCGTACGTCATGGATTTATACGGGCTGCCGATGGCACATTCACGACCTTCGATTTTCCCGGGGCGGGCACCGGGCCGACGCAGGGAACCATGCCCGTCAAGATCAATGGTCCTGGCGGGGTGACAGGATTTTATGTGGACGGAAACCAGGTGTTTCACGGATTCCTGCGAAACGCCAAGGGAGCATTCACCGGGCCTATTGACGATCCAAACGCAAGCGGCGGGCAGGGCGTTGGCAAGGGACTTGGCTTCGCCGGAACGATAGTGCACAGCTTCGACGGATTGGGAGGCGTTGGAGGAATCTATACCGACTCGAGTGGCGTGTTTCACGGATTTTTATTGAGCGCCAATAGCGTCTTCAGCAGCGTTGATGTTCCGGGCGCAAGCACCACAGGTGTGTTTCGGGGAACGCTGCTGACGAACATGGACGGGTTCGGAGACATCACGGGGGCCTATAGCGACGCAAACGGAGTGGAACACGGCTTTACGATTGTAGGCGGCACGACGACGACAAACGCTCCGCTCGATGCACCGGGGGCAGGCACGACGGGGTTGTTTGCTGGAACCGTCCCTCTCAGCATCAACGGGACAGGGGAGCTGGCGGGAACTTACGCCGATGCAAGCGGAATTTTCCACGGCTTTATGGCCACGGCATCGGCAGTGGCGACGCCTACTTTCAGTCCGGCGCCAGGTACGTATTCATCGTCGCAGTCGGTGACCATCTCGGATACCACGCCGAATTCGGCGATCTACTACACGACCGACGGGACATCTCCGGCCACCAGCGCGACGGCGATCCAGTACACCGGGCCGATAGTTGTCGGTTCCACGGAAACGATTGAGGCGATCGCGGCATCCAGTGGCTTTGCCAACAGCGCCGTGGTCACAGCAACTTACACCATCAACTCCACGGCGCCTCCCGCGGCGACACCAACGTTTTCGCCTGCGGCCGGAACTTACACATCGGCCCAAACGGTGACAATCTCCGACACGACCGCTGGGGCCACGATCTATTACACACTGGACGGATCAACGCCGTCTACAGGCTCGACGAAGTACACCGGCACAATTTCGGTTAGTTCGACGGAAACAATCAAGGCCATCGCCGCAGCCACCGGCTTTTCCAACAGTGCTATGGCCACTGCGACCTACACCATCAACTTAGGCGATTTCCAGGTGTCGGTGAATCCGACTACTCTGACGATTGTTGTGGGGCAGAGCGGGACGGCGACATTTACCGTGACGCCCGAGAACGGATTTAATTCGTCAGTGAGTTTTGCGTGTAGTGGGTTGCCTTCTGAGGCGTCCTGTACGTTTAGTCCGAGTTCCGTTACGCCAAGCGGCCAGCCTGTAACCACGACACTCACTGTTACCACGACGGCCCCGAGTACAGCCGGGTTGGCACCGCGGCCATTTTTTCAACGCCCGATCTACGCGATGTTGCTGCCTGTTCTGGCGATGGTGTGGGGCATTCGGACCCGGCGTAGAGTAACGCGGGGCGGTGTGAAGCTCTTGTGTTTGCTGCTACTTCTTCTGGCGGGAGCAGGGCTCACTTCCTGCAATGGAGGAAGCACCAACGTGGGAAATCCCGGGACCCCAGTCGGAACCAGCACGGCCTCGGTGTCGGCAGCCACGACCGGAGCCGCCATCAACCACTCAGCCACGCTTAAAATTACCATCACCAAATAAGGCACTGAAGCCCGGCAAGGATGTGAGGGAATTGGTGCGACAGGACGCGAAGTGTGAGTGAACCTTTCGCAATTGCGATAGAAAGAGACGTGTCCCGCAATCGGGCGCCGATAAGCGCCTAGACGCTTGCGTGTCAGTGGGAACTGCTTGCGCATATCCTCGAACTGATCTGATATCGCTATCATCCAGAAGTCTCCTTAAAGGGCGAGCGACATGGTTGTAACCGCGGATTAAAACCAAAAGAGATCCGGCAGGTGGCGAATTGAGGAGAAGGGCTTTCCTTTCGGGAATCGGGAAGTGCAGGATTTTGCGGTTGCCGGCCAGGGCTGAGTGTGCAATATTGAACAGTCTTGAAAGTGGGATGGTTTTGAGTTGGAATGCCCAGAGTGGGCCAAATCACTGCATTGCAGAAAATGACTTCGCCAGAGGTGCATCCATGTTAGCAGCCCGTCCGCTGGAGATTGTCGAAAGTTGCCACGAACGCGCTGATCGACCTCTGAGGAGGAAAGGCGACATCTGCT
>DATNHU010000280.1:0-5725 GCA_035604795.1 Candidatus Limnocylindrales bacterium | reverse complement strand
ATGCCGTATTGCGATGTGCCCGCCGCAATGGCGTCGCGAATGGAGCGCGTTTTTTCCGGCACGAGAATGCACTCTCTGATGAATGCGGTGTTGATCATGACCTCGACCGCGGGCACCCGGCCCTCGGAGTCGCAGCGCCGTACCAGGCGCTGGCTTACGATGGCGCGCAGCACCGCCGCCAACTGCAGCCGAATCTGCTTTTGCTCCGGCGGCGGAAAGATCGAAATAATGCGGTTGACCGTTTCCACCGCGTCCAGCGTGTGCAAAGTAGAGAAAACCATGTGACCTGTTTCGGCGGCGTGCAGGGCGGTCGAAATAGTTTCCAGGTCGCGCATTTCGCCGACCAGGATTACGTCCGGATCCTGACGCAGAGCCGCGCGCAAGGCGGTGGAAAAATTGGCCGTGTCCACTTCCACTTCACGCTGGTTGATAAAGCTCTTCTTATCGCGGTGCAGAAATTCGATGGGGTCTTCAATGGTGATGACGTGGTCAGAGCGATTGGCGTTGATGCGGTCAATCATGGCCGCGAGCGTGGTGGACTTGCCTGAACCGGTCGTCCCGGTGACCAGCACCAGACCGCGCTGCTCCTCGCAGATTTTTTCGACGACCGGAGGCAAATTCAACTCATCCACTGTGCGAATTTTCGTGGGGATCACGCGCAACACCATGCCCACGTTCCCGCGCTGCTGAAACACGTTCACACGGAAGCGGCCCAAGCCGGCGACGCCATAGGCCATGTCCAACTCTGCCGTTTCCTTGAATTTTTGCTTTTGCCGGTTGGTCATCATGCTGAAGGCCATGGAGAGCATTTCCTCCGGCGTGACGCGGGGGACATCGGTCTGCGGGTAGAGCACGCCATCCATGCGCAAATAGGGATGGTTGCCGACCTTCAGATGCAAGTCGGAGCTCTTGTTTTCGACAGCTCGGCGCAGCAGATCGTCAATGCTCAGTGACATGGCGAATTACTCCGTCAGAAGCTCTTCAAACCAAACTAACACCCGAGGAAGGCGAGGGCAATAAGTGGGAAAAATGTGGTTGCGGGCTAGTAACGGGAAGGAATTCTTGCCCTCAAGGTCAGTCCAGAATACCCAGTGCAGCTTTCGGTAATCGCGCGACTTGCTCCTTCGACCAGCCGAAATTATCCGTGATCATGGAAGGCGGATTCGCCGCCAGCCAACTGGAAATCGAAATCTCCTGATAAATGCCACTATTGAGAACAATCAAGATCTGCGTTGGCTCGTTCCCGACTTGCTCGATGTAGTGCCCGAATCCCTGCTTAATGAATGCTAGGTGGCCGGGGCCGAATTCGTCCACAGATTCGCGCCCGTGCGCGCCAAAAATGCCAACCCGCGCTTTTCCAGAAATGTAGTACTGCCATTCATCGGCATTCGGATGCCAATGCATTTCTCGCAGGGCGCCCGGCTTCAAGTCCATCAGAATTCCGGTGACAGTGGTCTGAATGGGGAACTCGACGGACGAAACGATGCGCTCTTCGCCGCCGGGAAACCGGATTGCCTCATGCGCATACAGCATGAATTTGTGGGGAAACTGTTTGGTGTTGGGAATGCCGTTGCGGAGCAATTCGGGAATCGCCGGTGGGATTTTCCCCTGTCCAATGTACAACTCACCTTTCGGCAGGGCAGCCAGGGCCGCTTCCGGCATTCCCAGATTGCGCGCTGCAACGCGGGGGGGAGTGACGGTTACCCAATCCGTTATGCTGAACGTGCCAAATTCCGAAAAGTGGCCGTTGTCGAACGCCAGAATGAAGTGAGCGTCTCCGGGACCGAGGCATTGCAGCGCATGGCCGTGACCTTTAGGGAAGTACCATACGTCTCCCGGCCCAAAATCGGAGGATTCTGCCTGGCCATCCGGCTGAATCACCGTGGTCCGTACATTTCCCTCGATCATGTAGGCCCATTCGGCCGCGACCGCGTGCCAGTGAAGCTCACGGAGGCCACCGGGCTTCAACCGCATAGAAACTCCCGCGATCGATTCAGAAACTGGGAATTCTTCTACATTTGCTTCTTTCGCAGACCCGCCTGCTCCCACCCAGCCGGATGATTTCTCTATGTCATATTTGAACGGAGGCAAGGGCTCGTGCGATTTTTTCTCGGATTGCGCGGATTCAGGGGGCGCTTTAAGGAGAGAACCGGAAGCGAGCCCCGCGGCCGCCAGAGGCCCAGCCGTAATCAAATCCCTGCGGCTAAGCCCCGATCCATTTTTTCCGGCCGAACTCTTATTCACGAAGCCTCCAGAATCCTCACGAAGGATGCTTCTGAGTGAAACAGGCACTTGTTATTGGTCAGCGTTTTCTGAGGAAGAAGAAGTCATACACCCAGGCCGCGACCACGCCGCCTGCCAATGGCCCGACCCAGTACACGCCATGGTTGGTCCAGTGATGCGCGGCCAGTGCCGGGCCAAATGCGCGCGCGGGATTCATTGCCGCGCCGGTAAACGGGCCGCCCATCAAAGCGTCCATGGTGATGGTGAGGCCGATCGCGAAGCCCGCAATCTTGTTGAAGGCGCCGCGCTCGTCCACCGCCGTGGCGAACACAACGAAGACCAGGAAAAAAGTGAGCACTGCTTCAATGATCATCCCGGTGGTACGCGTGAGATCGTGAGCCAAATCTGGCGTGCCCAGTGCAACAGCGCGCCAGATATCTTCAGAGATGACAGCGCGAAGCAGAAATGCGGCAGCAGCTCCTCCGGCAAGCTGCGCGACCCAATAAAGCAGAGTATCGAACGTGCTCAACTTTCGAGTGACCCAGAACCCGATGGTTACCGCTGGATTCAGGTGCCCTCCGGAAATGTGCCCCACAGCTGTGACCATGATTCCGATAGCCAGGCCGTGCGCGGCGGCGATGCCGAGCAGGCCCAATCCACCCGGATTCCCCGAAACCTTGATGAACTGATCCGCGCAAATCGAGCCCGCGCCCATGAAGATGAGCGCAAACGTGCCCACAAATTCCGCAACCAATTTTTGCGGTCGGTTATACATGGAAAGACCCCCTCGCACCGCTGAATTCAGACGGCGAGTGCATTATACGTTTTGAGTAACAGAGGGCAAGGACGGAATACGGTGGGGAGCCCGACGGAAGGGCTCCATATCATGGGATAGTTTGGTGGCAGTTTCAGCGCGCTGCAGCAACGGGCGCGCCCACGGGAACGAGCCAATTATGTCGGTCAGGCTTCGTTCCTTTGACGATGGCGAAGAATTCGTCCTGCAGACGTTTGGTGATTGGACCGCGCGACCCATTGCCGACTTTGATGTGGTCAATCGAACGAACCGGCGTGACTTCTACGGCCGTGCCAGCGAAGAAAACTTCGTCGGCGAGATAGAGCATTTCGCGCGGGATTTGCTGCTCGACCATCGAGATGCCCAGGTCCGCGCAAAGCGTCATCATGGTGCGACGCGTGATCCCGTGCAGGATACTGGCGGAGAGCGGCGGCGTGATTACCTTGCCATCCACCACCAGAAAAATGTTCTCGCCGGAGCCTTCACTGACGTAACCGCTGGTATCCAGCGCGATACCTTCCACGTAACCGTTAGAAATGGCCTCCATGCGAATCAGCGCCGAGTTCAAATAGTTTCCTGCGGCTTTCGACATTGCCGGCAGAGTGTTGGGCGCCATGCGCGTCCAGGTGCTTACGCAAACATCCACGCCCTGCTCGAGCGCATCCGCGCCGAGGTACTTGCCCCACTCCCAGCAGGCCATGTAAATCTCGATGGAGCAGGGATAGGGATTCACTCCCGTATCGCCCATGCCGCGGATCACGATGGGCTTCAGATAACATTCCTGCATTTGATTGGCGCGTACCGTCTCAATGCCCCCCGCGCAGAGGCTATCCAAATCGAAGGGAAGCTCCATGCGATAGATGTGTGAAGAATGAATCAGGCGCTGCATGTGATCCCTCAAACGGAAAATCGCAGGGCCCTGCGCATTCTTATAGCAACGGATGCCCTCGAAGACGCCCGAGCCGTAGCTTACGACGTGCGAGAGGATGTGGATCTTGGCGTCGTCCCAGCGAATCAGCTTTCCATTGTGCCAGATGTGTTCAGTCGCCTTGACGCTCATGGCTCACTCCTCGAGAGAATTTGAGGTAGTCCTGCGCGATGCGTTGGGGAAAGCTGGCCTGCGTGCGATGGTCGGTGAAGGCGTAGGCGCGTTCCGCACAATGGCCGGGCTGGTTCGCAGAAATAGATCGGGGACATCTCTCAACACTTTGTTCTGCGATACCCGAAGCGGATTATAGCACGGGAATTTGGCCAATCAGGCGCGACGATCAAACTGGGACCATGATTTGTCTAAACCAAATTGGACTGCGGACTCACGCGTCAAGATTGCGGGCTTGGGCTCCGCGTTGAACCTGCTGAGGAGAGACGCCAAAATGACGGCGAAACAGGGAGCTGAAAGAGCCAAGGCTTTCGAAGCCGCTCTCCAGACAAACGTCCGTTACGCTCCGGTCACCCCGGGCAAGAAGAAAGCGGGCGCGGTCGAGCCGCTGCCGGGTGAGGAATTGATGTGGTGTGGCGCCGAACGCGTGGCGAAACGCGCGCAAAAAATGATAGGGCGAAAGACATGCGGCGCGCGCGGCGTCGGCTAAAGTCACGCGCTCGGAAAGTGAAGAAAGTATGTAATCCCGGCCGCGTGAAACTCTTCGCAACAACTCTTCGCGTGTGGCCGGCCGTTGAGCCGGGAAATTATTTGTCGCGGCAAGCTCACGCCGATGCTGCTTCAGGAGCGTTTCCGCAATTCTCAGGAACGACTCTTCGGCGGCCGTGCGCGACAGCCGTCCACAGGAGAGCGCCCTGTGAAACACGCTCGTGGCGGCAAGAACGGGGCTGGGTCGCGGCTCCAGGCGCTCATGAAAATCCATGCGCGGGCGGTGAAAGGCATGCGGCTCATCCAATTGAGTGTCGGAGGCTGACCGCATGGCCCGATGAACTTCTTCCACGAATCCGTGCTCAAAGAAAATGCAGAAGGTGGTCGCCTTCTTGAACGAGTCAATCGTCAGCATGTAGGTCTGGCCGTCATTTAACACCAGATAAGTATTTTCATGGACGACGTACCTTCGCGCAGGCGTCTCCCAGATCGCGGAGCCCGCGACCATCGTTTTTATGGAGAGTGGAGTGACATATTCAGGAACGTAATGGTTGCTGCTGGTCCCCGATAGGACGCAGTTGAACAGGCCAAGTTCAATCCCGCGCGGATTAAGGAATTGCGGCGAGTCTAGCTTGGTTGCAGGGCGGCGAACTGGCGCACTCTTGGGAATTGTGGCTTGGGTGGCCATGCAGTGTCACTTCCACCGATCTAAAAACTCATCCCACATGCTTCAGTGTGGGGCTTCTTTTTGCGGAGAACCATGCTCCAAATAACTGTACACGGTCTGAGAGCTTTCTCTAAGGTCCCCGTGCCACAACGCTTCCCACGTGCCTAAAAGAAGGAAAGGGATAATCGCAGACAAGGCCCAGAGTTTTGATTTGCGCGAGGCCTTTTCACTGGGATCCCAGCGGAATAATTGAACGGACAATGCAAAGGCAATGACCGTGGTGCCGAGAAGTGAGATCGTGGCCGGTAATAGTGCAGTCAGGCTGATGGATTCTGCCAGTGCCAACTGCAGCCCATTCACCAAGTAAGTCGCGGGGAGGAAGAGAGCCCCGATCTGGACGAAATTGGGCAACATGGCCAGAGGTAACGTTGCGCCGGACAGAAAAAGGAAGCCG
>DATNHU010000279.1:0-6872 GCA_035604795.1 Candidatus Limnocylindrales bacterium | reverse complement strand
GACCAAGCCAAAAGCCTGGGGAATGTGGAATTGCACGGAGTGCCATTTTTTGAATGCACAAAGCGCCATTGTCTGCGAAGCGTGCGGCAAGTCGTATTCACCCTCTAAGCGGAAAACCGCGATCACCTGAACGGCGCCATGCCCCCTGCTAAATCGTCCGGTGCCAATTTCCACTGGCCAAAACGTGTGCGCACGCCCGCGGACGCGGTCCAATTCCTGAATCGTGTCGGCTTCTGTGTGCTCTTCCCGGTGAAGGGAGTGGCGTTGCCTTCGCTTTATTACGCGGCGTCGCGCAGGCCGCCTCTCACCTGGGACCGGTATTGCACGCTCATTTGGAAATGGAAGGATGAGTTGCCCCGGCGGAAGCGGGCTTTTTACGCCAAATACTTCAAGGGACGAGGGAGCTTCATTTCTCTGGAGATGCTGCCCTATTTTCTGGCGGCGGAGGGAAGCGCAGCGGCGGTGGACGATTTCGTCCGCTATTACGAGCAGGGATGCATTTCACACGACGGCCGCGTGATTTGGGAAGCACTCGCCACCCACGGGCCGATGGCCACACTTGAATTGCGCCATTCGATAAATATGGGAACAAAGGCGGGCAATGTGCGATTCAAGAAAGCGATGCTGGAATTGCAGCGGCGACTATTGGTCGTGCATTTTGGCGCGGAGCAGGAGACGGCCGCGTGGGCGTTGGGGCGATTCGAGCTGACTGCGCGAGCATTCCCTAAACAAGTCGCAGCCGCTCGGGCCATTTCACCTGCGCGTGCGCGTGACGCGATCGCATCCAAGTATACTGCCCTGTATCACGATGTCACGCCGCTGCAGGTTGCGCGGTTGTTTGGATGGTCTAAGACGGATTCGATATCTGCATTGAATTCATGCCGGACCAGATTGCAAGCTTGAAATATTCATTGGCGGGCAAGCGGCACTTCACCCAATCGCAACGGCCGAAGGAATGGAAGCGCTCCCAGGAACAACGCTGCCCCGGGAATGACAATCCAATTCAGTTCTGCCACGGCAAAAGCGAAGAACAATTCCCGAGGGGGCGTTGGATGACGGCTCAGGACCGTGACTGTTAGGCCGAGAATAAAGAGCCCAACAAATACAAGACATGGGAACAGAGCAGCAACGATGAGCGCAGGGCGCCTGCCGTCGCCTCGCCGCGACAGGTAAGCCGCCAAGGCACCGATGACGGGCAACATCACCAGCCAGGGGAGGTAGATCTCCAGTCCGGCGCTTGCCATTTTCGACCCCGCATTAAGAACCCTGGGTTCGATTCCCACCATCACCAAAAGCATACGAGAGCCCATGGCGGCCAGAGTGCAAACCAGTCCGGGGACCCAGATACTTTTTGTCCGATGATTCACAAGATCCTCCTGTCGTCTGGCGCGATGAATTCTTCGCGCTAGGACGCGCCAATCGTCGACCTCTTTGAGGGCGCGGCAGATCGCTTCCGGCTCGTCCAGTCCTGACGCGCGCTCCTGTTCAAAACGATCTTCCAAATGGCTGGCCAGCTCGGCTACGACTTCATCTTGCTGCCCCGCAGTCAGCCCGCGACCTCTCAATCGCTCACGAACCAAGCTCCGCCAATCAGGCATGGGTCGCACCCTCCTGCAAGATCAAAGTGCGGAAGAAGGAGCGAGTTTTGCGGCGCAGCAGCTGAAGCATCACTGAGCAAGCCCCTGTTCACGAATTTGCGAATTGCGCAGGAAGGGGAGCGCTCCGAGCAGCAGGCACGCGCAAGGAATCAAAATCCAGTTGAAGACCATTAGAGCGAAGGCGACAGGCAAGACGCCCCACGTCAAATGATGCTCCAAGACTCCTGCCACTATGATCGCGGGACAGAAAAGACTCAAGATGACGAACGCAGGAAACGAAGCGGCCGCAAGGCGCACTTTCAAATCCCCGTTGGCCCGCCGGGATAGATACGCTCCCAATGCGCCGGCAGCAGGCAGCACCATCAGTAAGCGTTCATACATTTGCGCGAATGCCAATGACCCGTACATATAGATTCTCGGCTCGAGATTAATCATAGTAATGACCGTCAGCGCCCCCATTGTCGCGGTCAGGCTCGCAAGCCCGGGGAGCCACAATGCTCTCGTTCGATAGTTCACTTGTCCCTCCTGCTGTTTTGAGCGTCGAATCCTGCGTGAGAGTTGGCGCCAATCGTCTACTTCTTTGAGCGCAAGCTCACAAGCGCCGGAATCATCCAGCCCGCGCGCGAGCCCCTGCTCAAATCGATCTTCCATGTGAGCGGCCACTTCGCGCACAGTCTCCTGGTGTTGTGTCGGCGGAAGGCCGAGCCCAATGAGCTTCTCCTCCACCATCGCCCGCCAATCACGCACGGGTCACCCCCGCCAGCAAGTCCAGGGCGCGGAAAAAGGAGTGCCATTCGCGGCGAAGCGGCACGAGTTTCTTTTTCCCCGCGGGAGTCAGACAGTAATAACGGCGGTCGCGCCCGGCGCGATTGGCTTCCCATCGGCCTTTGATCCACGCGCGCTTTTCGAGTTCGTAGAGCATGGGGTAAAGAGAGGCGAGGTTGAATTTCAGCGCGCCGCCGGAATCTTCTTCGATGCGTTTGGCGATTTCAAAGCCATACAGCGGTTGTTTGTCGAGCAGGGAGAGAATCGCCAGTTCGGCACTCCCCCGGGCTATCTTCGATCGAACGCGTTTGACCATCATGAATATAGAAATCCTATATTCCTCCGTCGCGAGCAATAGTACTTTCGGACAGCGACCTTTATGCAAGAGCTAGTTGGAAGGATTTTCGTAATTCGGTCGCGGCTATCGGCGATAGACGACGCGGCCGGCGACGATGGTCGCCATGGGCGCGCCCTTGAACGTGCGGCCATCGAAGGGAGTGTTGCGGGACTTACTGGCTGATTCGGCGGCGTGGAACGTCCATTCGTGTTCAGTCGAAAAAAGTGTAAGGTCACCGGGCTGGCCTGCGGCAATCCGCCGCTCGATGCCAAGAACGCGGGCCGGGCCAGTGGTGAAAAGTTCGACCATGCGCATCAGCTTCATGCGTCCAGTGTGGACGAGCTGTTCGAGCGCGAGCGGCAAAGCAGTTTCAAATCCCGTGATTCCAAATGGCGCTTTGTCGAACTCTACCGCTTTGCTGGCCGGCTCGTGCGGAGCGTGGTCGGTGGCGATGGCATCCACCGTCCCGTCCGCCAGTCCCTCCAGCAATGCGTCTCGATCCTCTCGGGAAGCCAGCGGCGGATTCATCTTGTAGTTGGAATCGTAAATGACGTCCTCATCGATCAAAGTGAAATGATGTGGAGTGACCTCGCAAGTGACCTGACACCCGTGCATCCTCGACCCTCGGACGAATTCCAATGAATCCTTGGTGGAAAGATGCGCGATGTGCAGCCGCGCGCCTGTCAATTTCGCCAGCACTCCATCGCGGATCACACAAATGGATTCCGCGGCAGAAGGCATTCCCCGCAGGCCCATTCGCACGGAAGTTTGACCTTCGCGCATCACGGCTCCAGTGGCCAGTGAGGCATCCTCGCAATGATCAATCACGGGCAAATCGAGCGAGCGGCAATAATCCATCACCTGGCGCATCAGCTTGGCGTTGGCCACAGGACGGCCGTCGTCACTGACAGCAACGATGCCTGCTTTCTTCATGGCCGCGATTTCCGCGAGCGATTCGCCCTTACTTTCTTTGGAACATGCGCCGATGGGCCAAACGCGCACGCTGGCTTTACGTTCGAGGATAGAGCGCGTTACGGACGCGTTGTCATTCACCGGGCGGGTGTTGGGCATGGGACAGACGGCGGTGAATCCGCCTCGCGCCGCCGCGCGAGTTCCCGTCTCAATCGTTTCTGAAGCTTCGCCGCCCGGCTCGCGCAGGTGGCAATGGAGATCGATAAAGCCGGACGCAACGATCCATCCAGTCGCGTCAAGTGTTTCGCAGGTCGCACCATTGTTCGAGGCTTGCTGCGAAATTTCAGCCGAGGGTCCTGTGGCAAGAATGCGATCCCCCTCCAGTAGCACATCCTGTGGGGAATCGGTACCGCTCGCCGGGTCCACGACGTGGCCGTTCTTGATCCAAATTTTCAATAACCACCAACCTCGCGTAGGGATTGTATTTGTGAGAGCACTTTTATCCGCTCACATTCGGCCGGTAGAATCTGTTTCCTTGTGCGGCGTCACTTGCGTTGGGCTCCTCCGGGGGAGTGCCCATCAACAGGTAAAGCAGCGCCATGCGCACGGCCACGCCATTGGTCACCTGCTCCAGCACGCAGGACTGCGGCCCGTCCGCCACAGCGGGATCAATTTCCAGGCCACGAATCATCGGTCCAGGATGCAGCACCAGCGCGCCCGGCCTCGCCATCTTCAGCCGCTCCTCCGTCAGTTGGTAGAGCATTACGTATTCGTCCATCGGCAGGGCGGGTTCGTTCATGCGCTCCTGCTGCACGCGCAGAACAATAATCACATCCGCGTCGACCAGCGCCTCTTCCATGCATGACGCTCGATGAATGGAGCACCCCGGCGGGCCGATCTGCTCCAATTCGCGCGGAAGCCACATGGCCGGGCCACAGAGCTTGAAGCGGCACCCAAATTTCCCCAGCAGGTGAATGTTGGATCGCGCTACGCGGCTGTGCTGGATGTCCCCAAGTATGGTGACGTTTAGTCCATCAATCTTGCCCAAGCGGTCGCGGACGGTCAGCGCATCGAGCAGCCCCTGCGTGGGATGTTCGTGCGTGCCGTCGCCCGCGTTGATTACAGGTATTTCCAAATGCCGCGCAACGAAATCCGCGGCGCCCGAGCTGCTGTGGCGCATCACGATGCAATCGGGCTTCATGGCATCCAGCGTGTGAACGGTGTCGAGAAGTGATTCGCCCTTTTTCAGGCTGGAAGACTCTGCCTGCAGGTTCATGCTGTCCGCGCCCAGCCGCGAAGCCGCGGTGGCAAAGCTGATTCGCGTGCGCGTGGAAGGTTCAAAGAAAGCCAGCGCCACGCTTTTCCCGCGAAGGGTAGCCAATTTCTTCAGCGGGTGATGCTGGATTTCCTGCATGGGCTTGGATTGGTCCAGGAGAAATACGATTTGCTCGGCCGTGAGAGGCTCCATGCCCAGCAAGTTACGGAAGCGGTAAGTCACTCCATCCCTCGGAGAATTTTCCGCGGTGTTCGTTCCGCCGGGGCGGACAGGCGCCGCGGCGGCTGGATTCATTCGACGCGATCCACCAGCACGACACGCTCTTCCTGATCTACTTCGCGCAGTCGCACCTCAATGATTTCAGTGTCGCTGGTTTGCACCATGCGTCCCACAAAGCTGGCTTCGATGGGCATTTGGCGGTGGCCGCGGTCGATCAAGACGCACAGGCGGACGCTGCGCGGCCGGCCGAGATCAAATAGCGCGTTCATCGCCGCCCGGACGGTGCGCCCGGTGTAGAGAACATCGTCCACCAGGATCAGATCCTTGTCATCGACGGAGAAAACGATATCGCTCGATTGCAGAACGGGATGGGCGGCGACTTTGCTCAAGTCGTCGCGGTACAGCGTGATGTCGAGCGTACCGACGGGCACCTCGACTCCATCAATTTCGCGCATGGCCTGCGCGATGCGCTGCGACAGCGGCACGCCGCGCCGCCGCACGCCGATCAGCGCCAGGTTCTTGGTGCCGCCGCTTTTTTCCACGATTTCATGGGCCAAACGCTGCAGCGTGCGGTCAATTTCGGTGGCGGACATCAACTGCGATTTTTCTACGACACGCATTGGCGGATTATCGTAGCACAGACTTGCGCGCCGCCGAAGCCGGGGCGCCAGCCTCCAAGGAAATTGAAAAACTCTTACGATGCTCCATTTACGCCACTGAGAAACCCGCCCAGGTGCGCCGTTAATGCCACAACCAGGACGGCCAGAGCTTCGATTGGCAGGCGGTATCCAGGTAAAATTCTTTCTGGATTGCGTTGCGCTCTCTTATGGATGAGCCAAGTGATCCAGATCAAGACGCTCGATACCCAACCAAGGACCAAATGCATCAGCAGGATGCCCTTGGGTCGTTCCCCTTCCAGTTGCCATTGCCAGGCAAGGACGCCCGTGATCATCACGGGGATGGTCATTATCGCCGCGGCCAGAAAATTATAGTAGGCGGCCCCGGTAAGGAGCTGGTTTTTCTTCCTCTGTCCGAGAAAATCAAGCACCGCGCCCAGGATGAACAACGCGATTGGAAAGTGAATCAGAACCACGTGTTGCGCGTGTTTCGCAAGAAAGATGGTTTTAATGTCGAATGGATTCACGATTTTTCCTTGCTCACTGGACCACGACTTTGCCGGTCATCTTTGGGTGGATGCTGCAGAAATAGTCGTAACTGCCTGCCTTGCTGAAAGTGAAGGAAAACTTTTCGTCGGTGTCCATGACTCTGGATTTGAATGATTTATCCGTGCTGACCACATTGTGCGGAATGTCGTCCTGGTTGGTCCAAGTGACGGTCGTACCAACCGCGATGGTGAGCGTTGGCGGTGCAAAACTGAAATTGTCGATTTTTACCTGGGCCGTCTGCGCCGGTTTGTCTTGGAATCCCCGCGCGCTCACGGTTGATTCATAGTTTCCCACTGCCAGGATCGCAAATCCCATCAGCATCATCGCCGTCGCAAACGTAATGTACACACTTCTCTTCAACATGTTATTTCCTTTCTATCTTTCGTGAATGTGGCCGGACCGCTTGTCTTCGCTGTCTTGGAGTTAAGCCAGCGTTGAATCGATGACTGCCAGCGCGTGTCGGCCCTGCATGGTATTTATATCTGTGATCCCAAGGACGTTGCGCAGTTGTTCCGCGGGCACCTTCATCGGCCCGGGCGAATCCGCCTTGCCTGGCGCCGGTTGCGGGAATGCCGTGGAGGCTGCAGTATGGAACGTAA
>DATNHU010000278.1:0-4341 GCA_035604795.1 Candidatus Limnocylindrales bacterium | reverse complement strand
TCTCCTTGGAGTCGGCCGAGAGGACACGTTGGAATCGGCCGCTTATCTAGCCGAAAAGACCGCACATTTGCGGATCTTTTCCGACGCCGAAGGAAAAATGAACCGCTCGATCGTTGATTCCGGCGGAGCCGCTCTCGTTGTTTCGCAGTTCACGCTCTATGGAGACGCGCGCGGCCAGCGACGTCCCGCCTTCACCCGCGCCGCCCCGCCCGACGAAGCCAATCGTTTATATGAAGAATACGTCCGTGCTCTTCGCGCCCTGGGCGTCCCCGTCGAAACGGGCGTCTTTCAAACTCACATGCAGGTTGAGCTCACCAACGACGGCCCCGTCACCATACTCCTCGATTCCGAGAAACTTTTCTGAGGCCAAAGATGAATGTCCCCGCAAGGCTCTCTCAAGTCCGAATCCGGCAAGCCCGCCAGGAAGATTCCGCGGCAGTGGCGCGACTTTCTGGCCAACTTGGCTATCCCGCGACCCGCCAGGTAATCGCCGCTCGCTTGGAAGATGCTTTGCGAGATAGTTCTTCCATCGTGGTCGTCGCCGAAACGCACGCGGGAGAAATCGCCGGTTTCGCGCAATTTGTGAATCAGAGGTTGATCGAATCCGATCCGCGCGTGGAAGTTGCAGCCCTTGTCGTCGACGAATCCGCCCGCGGGCGCGGCGTTGGCCGGCTTCTCCTATCTCACGGTGAGCACTGGGCCCGCGAACGCGGTTGCAATATTGTCAATGTTCGCTCAAATGCCATCCGCGCCGCCGCCCACGCCTTTTACGAACATGTTGGCTATCGGCACTACAAAACCCAGAAAGCCTTCCGCAAGGACTTAGACAAATCGGAATAGCCCGTTGAACACACGCCTTTAGCGATTTGGAAATACATATCGTGTAACGATATAATAGCTATGGATGTCATCGCGCTTGACCGACACCGGATATCGAGCCCTGGCCGAATTCCGCTACCAGATTCGCCATTTCCTCTCGGCCAGTGAAAAATCCGCACGCTCCGCTGGTCTTGAGCCCGAGCAATATCTGCTCCTGCTCGCGGTTCGGGGCATGCCGGTCGGCAATGAGCCTTCGATTCAGGCACTTGCCTTCCGTTTGGGAGTTCATCACAACACCGCGGTGGAGCGTGTTGATCGCCTCGCCCACATGGGGCTGGTGCGACGCAATCGAAGCCGCACCGACGCCCGGGTCGTTCAGGTTGGACTCACTGGTCGCGGCGATCGGATCCTGGAGAAATTGGCGAGGAAGCGCATGACCGAGTTGAGCCAGAGCGGACCCGAATTAATCACTGCGTTGACCAAGGTCGTTTTAGCGACCCAGAGCATGACCAGGAAAAAGTCCGGCCAGCACAGAAATTCAGGAAGTCAGTTGAACCGCCCCTGAACCTGTACGGTGTCCAAAATCGTAAGAGGAGGAGTAAGTGGCCAAAGTATCCAGCGCCGCGAATGTCGCGCACATTCAATCCGGCGGCTCGATAGATTTTCGCACCGAGTTCATCTCAGTTTTGGCCGCGGCGATTGGATTGCTCGCGGGCGTGGTTGCCTATGTTCTTTACAATCTGATTGGCCTTATCACCAACATCGCGTTTTATCACAACTTCTCTTCACAATTCCGCAGTCCGGCGGCGAACCATCTGGGTCTCTGGGTCATTGTTTTGCCAGTCGCCGGAGGTCTAATCGTCGGGGTGATGGCCAAATACGGAACGTCAAAGATCAAGGGCCACGGCATCCCTGAAGCGATGGAGGCGGTGATTACTTCACGCAGCCGCATTGAAGGGAAGGTCGCCATACTCAAACCGCTTTCAGCGGCGATCGCCATCGGTACGGGTGGGCCATTCGGAGCGGAGGGGCCCATCATTCAAACGGGCGGAGCATTGGGATCTCTGCTGGGGCAATTTATTTCCACGACCGCGTCGGAACGCAAAGTGCTTCTCGCGTGCGGGGCCGCGGCGGGGATGGCGGCGACATTCAACACGCCCATTGCAGGCGTCATTCTCGCCATTGAGCTGCTCCTGCTGGAGTTTCGTTCACGATCCTTTATTCCATTGGTCATCGCCACAACGCTCGCCACCAGCGTGCGAGTTCTGTTGCTGGGCTCCGGCGCAATGTTCCATTTCACTGGAGTCGATTTCGACGTTCCTTCAGGATTGCCATACTATCTGGTCCTTGGCCTGCTTTGCGGTTTCGCGGCCATGGGCCTGACCAAACTTCTTTATTGGATTGAAGACCAGTTCGATCGCCTTCCTGTAGATGATCTGTGGCGTCCCGCCATCGGCGCGCTGGCTCTGGGAATCATTGGCTTCTTCGTTCCTCGGGTTTTGGGAGTGGGCTACGACACGATTTCCGACATCCTTAACAATCAACTCACACTTCACCTGCTGATTCTCATCATCGTATTCAAATCACTCGCGCTGGTGATTTCCCTGGGTTCCGGGACTTCAGGCGGTTTGCTGGCGCCAACGTTTATGTCCAGCGCTGCTCTGGGGGGAGCTTATGCAATGGGGATTAACTACATTTTTCCCTCGGCGCACCTAGCGCCCGGAGCCTTCGCCCTGGTGGCCATGGGAGCCATATTTGGAGCGGCGTCGCGTTGTACATTTGCGTTCATCGTTTTCGCCTTCGAGATAACACGAGACTACAACTCCGTGTTGCCGCTCATGCTGGTCTGCGTCATTGCCGACATCGTTGCCATCCGTTACCTGCCAAATTCCATCATGACGGAAAAACTGGCACGCCGTGGATTGAACACGCATCAGGATTTTGAGGCCAACGTGATGCGACAGGTAAATGTCGGCGAGGTCATGTTTACCGGCGTTACGACCATCCCTCCAACCATGAAAGTCTCCGAAGCGGTGGACCGCATTGCCGCCGGCGACCCCAACCTTGCGCGTCACCAGGCGCTGCCTATCGTGGACGACCACCATTCTCTCGCGGGAATCGTGACGCAAAATGACTTGATTCGTATGCTTGAGTTGGAAGGTGGCCGCGATAGAACTGTATTGGAGGCCGGCTCGAGTTCTTTGTTTATTTGTTATCCCGATGAGACCGTTTTCGTGGCCCTCAAACGGATGCTCCAGAATAACGTGGGCAGGTTGCCCGTGGTCAGCAGGGAAGATCCTCACCGCATGGTTGGGTACCTCAGCCGTGCCAGTGTAATGGCTTCCTGGGGACGCCATCTGGAAGATGAATCGTTGCGCGAACAAGGTTGGATTGACAAGTTCCGCCTGGGCTCCCCGCGCTCGCTTGCTGAAAAATAATCGGGAGACTCCTCGGTTGGCGGGGCTTGTCTCATTGCGTCTGACATGACAAATTGATGCTGAATTCTGATGAACTCGAATCCCAATTCAAGTCTTGGATCAATCGTTTCCATTTTTCTCTTGTGCCTCTTTGTGACTCTGTGGCGTCTGCTTCCCTTCAACATCGTTTCTTGCGAGAAAAGGATTTCTTAAGGGATGCCTGACAAACCCACCGCGGCGAAACCGTTTTCGTGGAACATCCGATTCCGGGATTGGGCGTCCGGGTTCCTTAAGCGCGAGGATCAGCTCATCCTGGCGCTCGCCCTAGTCATCGGCGCTTTGACCGGAGCGGCGGTCGTCGCCTTTATTCTTGTTACAGAACGTCTTGGGATGCGGCTTTATCCCCCAAATGGCGCGGCCTGGCGTCGTGTTTTGCTCCCGGTCGGCGGCTCTCTTGGGATTGGGTATCTGCTTTTTCGATATTTCCCAAATGCCCGCGGCAGCGGCGTTCCGCAGACGAAGGCGGCACTATTTGCCCGTGATGGAGTCATCACTCTTCGCACGACCATCGGCAAATTTGCATGTACCGCTGCAACTCTCGCCTGCGGGATTCCACTCGGTCGCGAGGGCCCCTCCGTCCAAGTCGGTGGCGGCATTGCTTCCATTCTTGGACGCTTGCTGGGTTTACGCACAGAGCAAGTAAAAAAACTCATTCCCGTCGGCGCTGCCGCAGCCATTGCAGCTGCGTTCAACACCCCGCTCGCTGCAGTATTGTTCTCGCTTGAAGAAGTAATGGGAGATCTTCACGCGCCTGTAATGGGCGCAGTCGTTCTCGCGTCGGCCACGGCCTGGGTCGTCCTTCGCTTGCTCCTCGGTGACAACCCCCTTTTCAAGGTTCCACAGTATCAGCTGGTTCATCCGGTGGAGTTCGCCTTCTATGCTGTGCTTGGAGTTGCCGGAGGGTTGGTTTCCTTTGGATTCACAAAGTTGCTGATCACCATTCGTGCCCGATTCCTGCGGTTCCCCTCAAAAACCATCTGGTTTCAACCTGTCGCAGGCGGTTTGGTTGTGGGATTAATGGGCTGGTTTGTTCCGCAGGTCCTTG
>DATNHU010000277.1:0-2337 GCA_035604795.1 Candidatus Limnocylindrales bacterium | reverse complement strand
GTGTTTGATTTTCGGCGTAGGAGCGACGGTCAATTTTGAGCGCGGAGTAGTCCCGCCACTTGTCGGTGTAGCCGATCTTCAGGGCAAAAGCCGCGAGTTTTGCGGTGGCCTGCGCGCGGGTTTCCGGACCCATCCAGGGCAGCGTCAGTAAATCATCGCGCAGCGCGGCGATCAGGTTCTGCACCATTCCCAGAGCGCGGGCCTTGGCCTCCGGCGGAAAATATTTCTGCACATAGACTTGCCCCAGGGCTTCGCCGAGCGTGCGGTCCGTGGCCTGCACGCAACGCTTCCAACGTGGCTGAATCTGCTTGGCGCCAGTTAGCGTCTTGCCACTGAAATCAAAATCCTCGGCGACGAACCTTTCTGGGAGCCCGGGCGCGGCGGAATTGACCACGTGCCAGCGCAGGTAGGTTTTCCAATCGTCGACCGGCGTGGCTGTCAATAGCGCGTCGAGGGCTTTGAAAAAATCCGGCTGGCCGACGTTGATTTCCTGCAATTCGGGATGTCCCACGGCCTTGAAGTAAGCCTCCCAGGAAAAATTCGGCGTGAGCGTCTTTAGTTCAGCCAGCTTCATCTTGTGATAGGTCTTGTCCGGGTCGCGCAGGTCGGTATTCTTCATCGAAGCCGTTGCCAAGGCGGTTTCGATCCTTAAGACGGTGGCTGCTTCGGCTGCCGATTGATCCGCGGAATCCCCCAGCAACTCCAACATCTTTGCGACGTGTATGGTGTAAGCCTCGCGAAGCTGTTTCGATTTGTCATCCGCTTTCAGGTAATATTCGCGCTCCGGCAATCCCAAGCCGCCTTGAAACGCGGCGCCCATCACTTGCGTGCTGTCCTTGGCGTCCTGAGTCGAATTGAAACGGAAGAGCACCCCTACACCCCTGCTTTGCGCGAACTCCGCTGCCGCCTGGAGATCCGAGACGCTTTTGAGGCCGGCAATGCGCGCCAGCTCCGGTTCGAGGGGTCCTGTTCCGGCCGCTTCGATTGCCGCCGTGTCCATGCAACTGGCGTAGAAATCGCCAATCTTTTGTTCATTCGAACCCGCTTTGGCCTTGGCATTCATGGCCTCGTCGAGAATCTGGCGCAGGTTCTGCTGGTTCTTGTCCGCCAGTTGCGCGAATGTGCCCCAACTCGGGTACTCCGGTGGAATCGGATTGGACTTCATCCACCCGCCCATGGCGAACTGATAGAAGTCGTCGCAAGGCTTGCAGGTCTTATCGAGGTTTGCCGTATCAAATCCCCAGGAAGCCGGCTGATCTACCCCGCCAGCCGCGCGGAGACCAGTGCCGGCCACGGCCACCGCCAAGACCCCAATAACCGCAAGAATGCAAGCAGCAGGAAAAATTCGTTTTGACATTGCCAGCCCCTGTTTGGATTCTGGTTGAAAGCGCGGCACTTGCCACTCGTTCAGGACCCCAGCCGCCAAGCGATCTGTTTGTGAGACGCAGGAATCCGCCGCCCCGTTACGCCAGGAGATGAATCCGACGAATGGCCACGGCGCGATTAGGAGATTCTAGGACTTCAACTGGCGGGCTTCTACTCCCCGTTAATTTGCCTGTAGAGGCTTCTGGTACTTGGAGGCGTCGACCGATTTCCATTCGCCTTTGATGATCCCTGCCCGAATCTGCGCCGCGGTCTTCCCTTTGTTGGACTGCTCGAACGTGTAGAAGTCTTCGTAAATACAGGTGCCGCATCCCGAACCGTGCCTGCTGGCGAAGCAATCCAGCAGGCTCTTGTGGCCCTGACTGCGGTCGCAATGGCAATAGCAAGGCTGCTGGTAAAGCGCCTTTTTGATTTTGGCGGCCACCGCGTAAGCGTTCTGAACGACGGGTTGAGCGAAAAGCTCGGGATCCATCGTGGCGGGAAGTTCTCCCTGCGGGGCTTGCGCATGATAGGCGGGCACCGGTTCATCGGCTTCGGCCTTCGGCGGATTTGCATCCTGGGGAGAGTTCGAATCGGCCCGCTGCGGAACCAGCGCCAATCCCACCGCGAAGCAGAAGAGCGCCGCGGTGCCAAACAACCGCGAGAGTCCGTTTCCTCGCATACTTGCTCCCGTTCTTTGCGGCATCACCGCACAGTCACTGCTTCATTACTCTAAGACGGCGAAGAGCGAATTTCCACCCCGTTGCTCATCGGATGTGGTCAAACAAAACAATCACGGCAGATGTACGACGGCGATTCGAACGGCGGAGAGTCTGGTAACGTCCATGACCTTGTTGCCGTTTAAATTGTCGATCTGGCTGTTGGCGATGAAATAAAAATCATTTCCGCGAATCGCTCCGGTCGTCGGCAGCACTGTGAATTGGGTCCGATTTTCCAACACGGTTGTTCGCGTCA
>DATNHU010000276.1:0-4355 GCA_035604795.1 Candidatus Limnocylindrales bacterium | reverse complement strand
CCTTGAAATCCATTCGGCCATCAGCGAACCTCCCCGCGCTCAGAGGACTGGTCCCTTTCTTCCGTTCCTATCTGCTATCCCGCCCCTTCCTTGACGCTTTCTTCCGCCCGCCGCTATACTCCAACTCGATTCTCTGAGAGCCAATCGCGGCGCCTGTGCTGTTGTCTGTGCAGAGTTGTTGTCTATGCAAATGTCCTAGCCTCCGGAAAGGATTCCTCTTTGCCGTTTGAGCCGGTTGAACAATACCTCCAGCGCCAGAAAAATCTGGAACAGATTGTCGCGCTGGGCTATGCACCCTATCCGCACAAGTTTGACTGGACTCTGACTCCCGCCACCGCCGTGGCCAAATATGGCGCCAGCTCTGCCGCTGAGCTGGAGGCCGAGCGCGTAAACGTCCGCGTGGCCGGACGGATCCTTACCCTGCGCCTGCACGGCAAGACCGGCTTCGCCCACATTCAGGGCGACGGCGCGAGCGTCCAAATCTATGTCCGCTTGGACGCTGTGGGTGAACGCGGCTTCAAACTTTTTCAGTTGCTGGACATGGGCGACTCGGTCGGCGTGGCCGGCCACCTCTTCAGAACCAAAACGGGCGAGCTAACCATCTGGGTCACCGAGCTGACCGTGCTTGCCAAAGCACTGCTGCCACTGCCCGAAAAGTGGCATGGCCTGGCAGATGTTGAGACGCGTTACCGCCAGCGTTATGTGGATTTGATCGTCACCCCAAAAACGCGCGAGATTTTTCTGAAGCGCGCCCTGCTCATAAAAGAAATTCGGCGATTCTTTGACGCCCGCGGGTACACCGAAGTCGAAACGCCCACCATGCACTCCATCGCCGGAGGTGCAACCGCGCGTCCTTTCATCACCCATCACAACACCCTGGACATTGATCTTTACCTGCGAATTGCGCTCGAGCTGCACCTCAAGCGCCTCATCGTCGGCGGGCTTGACCGCGTCTATGAAATCGGCCGGATTTTCCGGAATGAGGGTGTCTCTTTCAAATACAATCCCGAATTCACCATGCTCGAGTTTTATGAGGCCTACAGCGACTACCGCGTATTCATGGACCTCACCCAGGAGCTTATCTCCGGTATCGCACAGGCCGTGAACGGCAGCACCGTCGCAAGGTTTGGCGAACACACACTGGATTTTTCCAAGTGGCAGCGCCTCACCATGCGCGAAGCCATCACAAAATATTGGCCCGAGGCTGTCGGAACACCCCCGAGTTTGGAAGATCTTCGCAGTTCCGGCGGGCCTCGCAATGCCGCGCGTAAATATAATGCTTGGGCCACGCAAGGTTTCGCTGCTCCAATTAAGGATGTGGACATACTGAGCGACGGCGAACTTGTCGGCGTCCTTTTTGAAACTGTGGCTGAGCCTTTCCTGATCCAGCCAACAATTCTCTACGATTTCCCGGTCGAAATTTCTCCCTTATCCAAGTGCAAGGACGACGATCCTTCCACTGTTGAGCGCTTCGAAGTTTTCTGTGGCGGATTCGAGCTGGGCAACGCCTTCTCCGAGCTGAACGATCCCATCGAACAGGAAAGGCGATTCCGCCAGCAGGTCGAAAAGGGCGGGGAAGACGTTCCGAAGGAAGTGGACTTCGACTACCTCCGCGCCTTGAGCCAGGGCCTGCCACCCACCGCAGGGATGGGAATCGGAATTGACCGCTTGACCATGCTGCTCACCGACTCTCACTCCATCCGCGAAGTGATTTTGTTTCCGCTGTTGCGGCCCGAGTCAAAGCAACCCGAGTCAAAGCAGCCCGAGTCAAAGCAAGAAGACAAGCAAGATTCGCGCGGCGCCACACCATGAGATTTGAATGGCTGGTGGCGCGGCGATATCTGCGCTCGCCGCACAGACCCCCGGTCCTGCGGCTGGTCACTTTGCTCTCCGTCGTCGGCGTCGCCGCCGGCGTCGCCACCTTGGTCGTTGCGCTGGCCATGAACGCCGGCTTTCGCGAAACCCTGCAAGACCGTCTCTTGGGCGTAACCGCGCACATCAGCTTGACCGAGCCGGCCGCCGACAGCGTCCACAATTACCAGCAACTCGACGCTCAGCTCGCGCAAATCCCCGGCGTAATTTCCGCCACCCCCGCCATCTATCAGCCGGTATTGATTTCCGCCGGTGTCGAGGCCAGCGGAATCATCTTGAAGGGCGTCGATCCACTCCTCGAAAAAAAATCCGATGAAGCCCTTAACCACATCGTCGAAGGCCGGGCCGATTTTTCCGAGGACGCCGATGGCATCGGCGCTATTATTCTCGGGCACATTTTGCGCGACCGCTTGAAGATCCGCGTCGGCGATTACGTCACACTGATGAGCCCCTCGGGCCGCCTTACCCCATTTGGAATTGTCCCCCGCACACGCAGGTTCCGCGTCACCGGCATCTTCGATTCCGAGTTTTACGATTTCGACGCCAACTGGGGATTCGTAACCATGCCCTCGGCGCAGAATTTGGCCGGCGTCGGAGACGTCGTCAGCGCCATCGAATTCCGCATTGACCACGTGGATCGCGCCGCGGAAATCGCCCGCGCCATTGAACACGCCGCTGGCCCCCATTACAAAGCCACTCCCTGGATGGAAGAAAACCGTGCCCTCTTCCGCGCCTTGAGCCTGGAAAAATTGGTCACCGCCATCTTCATCGGCCTCATCACCTTCGTCGCCGGACTGAATATTCTCGTGGTCTTAACCATGACCGTCACTGACAAAGCCCGCGACATCGCCGTCCTGGTCGCCATGGGCTGCCGCCGCGAACAAATCCGTGGCATTTTCTTCCTGCAAGGCCTCACCATCGGTGCCGTCGGCACCCTCGCGGGACTAATCCTCGGCTATTCCGTAGCCTTGATCGCCGGGACTTTCCGCCTCATCCCACTCGACCCCGAAATCTATTCCGTACCCTACGTTCCCTTCCACGCCAACGCTCTTGACGCCCTTTGGATCTCCGTCGCCGCCCTCCTGATTTGCTCCGGCGCCACCCTCATCCCCGCCCGCGCTGCGTCCTATATTATTCCCGTCGATATCCTCCGCTACGACTAACCCCTTCTTTCCACTACGCGCGCTTTTCTCGATCTGTCCTCTTCCCGTACACCACCGTTTTAGTGCCGAGTTTGGTGTCCCACTTGCACAATAAACAGTGGATTCTGAAGGGAGCGGAAAGACCTTGAATTTACCCATTTTAGGGAATGTTGGGCATGTTACAATTCCATGTTTTTCAATGGGTTGGGGCCTTTCCCGGCGGATTTGCACCGGTCGCCGCTTTTGCACAGGAACCTTCCATTAGGAATGGGAAATTATTTTGCCGTATGTGCTAAACATTAGAACCACGCAGCGGCAGAAAATGGCATCAGACACAATAGAAGAGCTTCAAGGACATAAATTCTAGCTAAAGAAAAATTGATGAACCCAGCCACGACACGGCGCAACATTAGCGGGACGAGCGGACCTGCAGTTAATTCCGCTCCCAGTTTGTCCACCGGATCGGCATCCGCAGTGCCAAGTCCCGTGGTCGAAACCCGCGAATTACGCAAGGTTTTTGGGTTGGGAACCGCTCAACAGGTCGTTCTGAATTCAATTCAACTGACCGTAGCCGAAGGAGAGATGGTCGCCGTCATGGGCCCATCCGGAAGCGGGAAAAGCACGCTGCTGCATTTGCTGGCCGCGCTGGACATGCCAACAAGCGGTACAGTATACTTTCGTTCGCGTGCACTACATTCGCTTTCCGAAGCACCTCTCGCGGATTATCGGAATCAATCCGTCGGGTTTGTTTGGCAGCGGCATCATCTCCTGCCCGACTTTACGGCTGCGGAAAACGTTGCTATGCCCCTCCTGATGCGCGGGGCCAAGCGAGCGGCAGCATTGGAATTAGCGGCCGGCCAACTCGACCAGGTTGGCTTGGCCGACAAGAAAAGCCAGAGGGCGGGGGAGCTCTCGGGCGGCGAACAGCAACGTGTGGCGATTGCTCGGGCTTTGGTGAATCAGCCGGAACTGTTACTGGCCGATGAGCCGACCGGGGATTTGGACGAGCGGAATGCAGACGGCGTCTTTGAATTAATGCAGCGCTTACACCGGGCCCATCGACTCACATCCATACTGGCAACGCATAACCGCGCTCTTGCCGGGCGCTGTGACCGCGTTCTGGGTTTAGAGCAAGGCGAGCTGAAATTGTTGGGTGGACAATCCACGATTCAGCCCGTGCACTGAGGGAGATAGCGAGCGTAACCGTGCTTGAGCGATTCACAGAGAAGGCGCGTCGAGTAATCTTTTTCGCGAGGTACGAGGCTAGCCAGTACGGCAGCCCCTGCATTGAGACGGAGCACCTGCTGCTCGGTCTGGTGCGCGAAGACAAGGGCCTTGCGA
>DATNHU010000275.1:0-8955 GCA_035604795.1 Candidatus Limnocylindrales bacterium | reverse complement strand
CCAGGAAGTTGATCTTCTTGCTAAAGAAGCGGGCTACGTCAAAGAGATTTATGTAGATGTCGGGTACCACGTGCACAAGGGCCAACTTCTGGCTGTTCTCGAAGTCCCCGAGCTTCAGGACGAAGTGAATCAAGCAAATGCCGAAGTCAAAAGGTCAGAGGATGAAATTACCCGGGCCCAGGCAGACCAGCGGCGTGCTCAAGCTGCCTACGATCTTGCGCATCTTACCTACGCGCGGCTTGCCAACGTGCTTAAAAATCGCCCGGAGCTGATCGCCCAGCAGGACGTGGACGACGCGGCGGGCAAAGACCAGCAAGCCCAGGCACAGTTGGACACGGCGAAGGCGGCACTGGCTTCCTCCAACCAACAATTGGAAGTGGCTCGCGCTCGACTCCAAAAAACTCAAACTCTTCTGGCCTATGCGGAAATCCGCGCGCCGTTCGACGGTGTAGTCACCAAGCGGTACGCAGACAAGGGCACCATGCTCGCGGCCGGCACCTCTTCGGAAAAGCAGGCGATGCCGCTAGTGCAACTCTCTCAAAATGGGTTATTGCGGCTGACTATCCCCGTTCCCGAATCCGCGGTGTCGCAGATCCATATCGGCTCTCCAGCCACAATTCATGTTCCGGAATTAAATCGAGACATTATCGGCAAAGTCACGCGTTTCGCGGGGATGGTGACCACGGACACTCGTACGATGGACACGGAAATTGACGTTCCCAATACGAAGTTCGAGCTGACCCCGGGAATGTACGCCAACGTCTCCCTGGTTCTCGATCAGCAACCCAATGCGCTTATCGTTCCGATTGAAGCCATAGTGAGCGCTGGTGATAATGCCACCGCGCTGGTCGTCAATGCGTCGCACCAACTGGAAGAGCGTCAGGTCAAAGTGGGGATTGAAACGGCCAATCGGGTCCAGATACTTTCGGGTCTCCAGGAAAATGAACTTGTGGTGGTTGGCAGCCGAAGTCAGCTCCGCGTCGGTGAAAAAGTTCAGCCCAAGCAAGTCCAATCCACCGATCAGGGGAGCCACTGATGCCCCGCTTTTCGATCCGCAATCCTTATTTCATTATTGTGGCTTGCCTGGTGATTATCTCCATCGGTACCGTCAGCTACATCCGCATGCCCGTGGATTTGTTCCCCAACATCAACATTCCGGTAGTTGAAGTGGCCACGTTCTATAACGGAATGCCACCGGAAGAAATCGAAAATGAAATCACCAGCGTTTTCGAGCGGTTTTTTACGCTCGGATCCGGCATTGACCATATGGAATCCCGTTCCCTGCCCGGCGTCAGCATCATCAAGATTTTCTTCCAGCCGGGCACCGATCCCGATGCCGACGTATCCGAAATCTCGAATCTAGCGATGGCGGATTTGCGCCGCCTTCCGCCTGGAACATTCCCGCCCATTGTTTTGAAGTTTGACGCTTCAAGCTTGCCGGTTTGTCTGGTCACACTGAAGGGAACGGGCCTGACCGAAACGCAATTGCGCGACATTGGCCAGTTTACGGTTCGCACCCAGCTCGCTGTCGCTCAGGGGGCATCGGTGCCGCAGCCGTTCGGCGGCCGGTATCGCCAAATCATGGTGTACGTTGACCCCAGCAAACTTCAATCTCACGACCTGAGCCTGATGGATGTCGTTCGCGCGGTCAATGATGCCAACATTATTCTTCCCGCGGGCGACGCCAAGATTGGTCCGTACGATTACAACATTTATACCAACAGCCAAATCGGTTCCATGTCCGACATCAATAGGCTTCCCATCAAAACTGTGGGGACCGCTCCCGTTACGGTTGGCGACGTGGGCGTGACCAAGGATGCTTCCACGATTCAAACCAACATTGTCCGAGTGGACGGTCAGCAATCCGTCTATCTCCCGATCATGAAGCAAGGCGGCGACACCAACACCATCGCTGTCGTCAATGAAGTTCGCGACGTCCTCAATAATTTGGTGGACATCCCCAAACAACTTGAGACCCACGTGGTTTTCGATCAATCCGAATTCGTGAAGGACGCCATTAACACTATTTTCCGTGAAGGATCCATCGGCTTGCTCCTCACTGCCTTGATGGTGCTGATCTTCCTTTCCAGCCTTCGCGCTACACTCGCGGTATTCCTTTCCATCCCGCTTTCGGCGCTTGCGGCGGTCATCTGTCTCTATTTCGGAGGCGGCTCCATCAATTCGATGGTTCTGGCCGGGTTGGCCATCGTCTTCTCCCGTCTGATTGATAACTCGGTGATCGTCCTGGAAAATATTTTTCGTCATCTGGAAATGGGCGAGCCGCCGGAAGTTGCTGCAGAGAAGGGCGGCCAAGAAGTTGCTCTGGCGGTATTGGCGGCGACAATCACCAGTGCCGTGGTTTTCTTCCCGGTGACGTTTCTATATGGCGTAAGCCGCTTTCTGTTTTCTGCCCTTGCTCTTGCCGTGGTGCTAGCTCTCTTCGCGTCCTACTTCGTGGCGCTGACCGTCGTGCCCTTGTTTTGCGCCAAACTCATTAAGTCCCATTCTCATGCCGCGGCCGAGGTCAATGAGTACGAAGAGCTAAGCGGGCGCGCCAGGGCGAAATCCCGAAAAACCATTGGCCAGCGATTCAACGAGCGCTTCTACCGTGTCTTTGAAGCCATGCTGAAACGGTATGACAACGAGGTGAAAAAAAGAATCGAGCATCCTTGGCGGGTTGTGGGTGCCGTCGCCGCGGTATTCCTCATCAGCCTGTTGGTTTTCCCACTTCTGGGTGAGGCCTTCTTTCCCCGGTCAGACGCCGGCGAGTTCGTGATCACCCTGAAAGCTCCCTCCGGCACGCGAATCGAAATGACCAACGATATCGTGGCTCAAGCTGAAAATATTGTCCGCAAGGTGATCCCCCCGAATGAACTGCGGCTTATCGTCTCCAATATCGGCATCACCTCTGATTTTTCGGCCATGTACACAACCAACTCCGGCCCGCACACGGCCACAATCCAAGTCGAACTCAACGGAGATCACAAGGTCAGCAGCTTTGATTACATGGACCGTGTCCGGACGCAAATCAATTCGGAATTGCCGAGTGTCAGCATATTTCTTACTTCGGGCGGCGTTCAGGAAGCTGTCTTGAATCAAGGTTTGCCTGCCCCAATCGACATTCAAGTCGTGGGATCCCGCCTGGAAAGCACTTACGCTGTCGCACAGGATCTGGCTCACCAGATACGCGGCTTGGCCAGTGTCAGTGGCGTCTTTATCCCGCAGGATCTGGACTACCCCTCATTGCGCGTGAATGTGGACCGCCTCCGAGCCGGCGAACTTGGCCTCAACCAGAAAGAAGTTGTGGACAATGTCGTCACCGCCCTCACTTCCAACGGCATGATCGCGCCGAGTTACTGGGTGGATCCAAAATCCGGAATCGAATACCTGCTCACCGTCCAGTACAACGAAAAACAGATTAATTCTCTTGGCGATGTCCGAAACATTCCCATCCGCTCGCAAAATGAACCTCACACCTCCCTGCTCGACGCCGTAAGCAAGATTGCTCCTTTTCAGGCCCCCACCGAGGTGGATCATTACCAGGTCCAGCGCATCATTGACATTTACGTGACGCCAAGAGGCGAGGATTTGCGGCGGGTGGCCAATTCGATTCAGGAAATTCTGGCGCACACACCGGTGGAAGAGGGAATACGCGTCGAATTGCATGGCATGGTCCTGGGAATGAGGGCCTCTTTTGTCAGCTTCGGACTCGGCCTGCTCTTCTCTCTTCTGCTTCTCTACCTGGTCCTGGTCGCGCAGTTCCGCTCCTTTGTAGACCCATTCTTAATCCTGCTGGCCGTACCTCCAGGGCTTACCGGCGTCTTGATCCTGCTGTACTCGACCGGCACAACGCTGAACGTGCTGTCGTTGATGGGCATCATCATGATGGTCGGTATGGTGGTTTCCAACAGCATTCTGATTGTGGAGTTCGCGCACCGCCTTCAGGAAGAAGGCCGCTCCGCCCGCGACGCGGTTGTGGATTCCTGCCGCATCCGGTTGCGCCCGATTCTGATGACCTCACTCGCCACGGTCTTCGGATTGATTCCGATGGCGCTGAAATTCGGCACCGGTAGCGAGGCTTATGCGCCGCTGGCCCGGGCCATCATCGGGGGCCTGGTGGTTTCTGTAATCGTCACGATCTTCATCGTCCCGGCCGCGTACATTCTGGTTTTTGGACGCCGCAGCGGAGCACCGGAAGTTTCCCGCACTCAGGAGGCATGATGCGTTCGTTGTTGCGAATTACCTTTTTTACTTTGTGCATTTTGTTGATGGCCTGCCTGGTCGTGCCGCAGTCTTCACCGGCTTCTCAAATGCCCGGGCAGCCTTCGCGACAGGTTCCCGCGCGCTTGACCCTCGACGAGGCTCATCGCATGGCCCTGCAGAACCACCCACAAATCCAGGCCGCGCAATCCGCGGCGGCCGCCGCCGGTGAAGTTACTACTCAAGTGCGCTCCGCGTACTATCCAAACGTTTATGGAAGTATCACGGGCGTGGAGACGGACAACGGAAGCCGCATCGCCGCGGGGTTTCTCAATAATCCCAGCGTATTCAACCGGTTTGCTTCCGGGGTGGGCCTTGAACAGCTGGTCACCGATTTCGGCCGCACACAAAACCTGGTGGCCAGCGCCCGGCTGCAAGCGCAAGCTGCCGAAGCGGACGTGAATTTCTCACGCGCCGATGTTCTGCTCACGGTGGACCTCGCTTTTTACGGCGCACTGCGCGCCCAGGCCATCCTGACCGTGGCAGAGCAAACCGTGAAGCAGCGCCAAACGGCCGCGGATCAGATCAATGTGCTAGCGCAGAATCAAAGGAAGTCGGGCCTGGATGTGAGCTTCGCCAACGTGGTGTTAGGCGAGGCACGCTTGCTGCTGGTGAAGGCGCAGAATGATGTTGCGGCCTCGCAGGCCATATTGTCCGAAGCGCTCGGCGTTCCCGATCAGCAAAAATTTGATTTGGTTGAAGTGCAGGCCGCAGCGCCGACACTCCCCACCATGGATGAGGCCATCGCGCAAGCCAATCAACTCCGGCCGGAAATTGCCGCGCTCCGGTTGGAGGTTGATTCCGCGCAGCATTTCGCAACCGCCGAGCGCGATCTATTACTGCCGACAATTTCTCTTGCCGGGGTCGCGGGTGTTGTGCCTTATCGCCAGCCACAGCTCCCCGAAGCGTATTCCGCCGCGGGATTCAACGTACACATCCCAATTTTCAACGGAAAACTTTACGGCGCCCGGCGCGCCGAGGCCGATGATCGCACGCGGCAGGCACAGGCCTCCCTCAATGACTTGCAGGGAAAAATTGCCCGCGACGTTCGCCTGGCCTGGCTTTCAGCCAACACCGCTCTGCAGAACCTTTCCCTTACCGCCCAACTGTTTGAGGCAGCCAATAAAGCCCTTGAGCTCGCCCAGTCCCGGTACGATCTCGGGCTCAGCAACATCGTGGAATTGAATCAGGCGCAGCTGAGTGCGGCGGAGGCTGGCATCGCCGAGGCTAGCGCGAAATATGACTACGCCACTCGCCTGTCAGAACTGGCTTACCAAGAGGGTGTGCTCCGCTAACCGTGTTGGCGGACTGAGCCCAAACTAACTCACGTTATATCAATAATATAGAAGAAGAATGGCCGCGCCACATATTATTCCCCCTTCAGAAAACTGGGAACTTTTCGATTGTTTCACTCTCTTGCAAGGCACAGATAGCCTCCTTTCAGCTGTAACAAAACATTAACAATTCTCTCACATGCGGTTGACGGGCAACACCTACCCTCGCCCTTCGCTATATTTGTCCCAAGCGATGCTAAAGGCGTGCACCGGGGTGCCCGCTGGAACCCAGTACGGAATCTTGATTCCTAAGGAGGAAGTAATGCGAAAGCTAGCAGTTTGGATCCTGGCACTCGGCATTGCGGCTGCACCGGCCGTGTTCGCCGCCGACGGGCCGGGTAAAGACAAATCATCCGAGGACACCAAGAAAGCGGCCACGGATACGGCGAAGACCGATTCAACAAAGACGGATGCAACCAAGACAGACGCAGTGAAGAAGGACGCGACCACTACTCCGACGAATACGGAAGTTGTGGCGGAGATGGAACAGCTGCGCGCATTGCTGAAAGCGCAGTCCGATCAGCTCGAAGAACAGCGGCGCGAACTGGCGGCGATGAAGGCCGAACTCTCGCACGGCACGACTACAACGCCGGCCACTGTGGGCGGGGCATCGGGCACAACGGCTTCCCCCACAACTATGGCGGCTGCTTCACCTATGCCGGCGGCTAATCCTACTGCCAATCCTGCTGCTACGCCGCAGGACAACTCTTCACCGCTTCAATTCCGTATCGGCGACGCCACCATCACCCCCGTCGGGTTCATGGATTTCACGACCGTATGGCGCAGCCGCGACGGCGGCAGCGGCATCGGCACCAACTTCGCGGGTGTTCCCTACGGCACAACCACTGGCGCGTTGCCTTTTGCGGCGAACTTGAGTGAATTCCGCTTTAGCATGCAAAACTCGCGATTTGGTTTCCGTGTGGACGCCGACATAAAAGGTGCCCATGTCATCGGTTACATGGAGGCCGACTTCCTGGGCAATAATCCCGCAAACGTCGCTGTGACCAGCAATAGCAACACGCTTCGTTCACGGCTGTACTGGGTGGACGTCCGCAAGGGCCAGTGGGAAGTTCTAGGTGGCCAGACCTGGAGTTTAATCACTCCCAACCGCACTGGAATCTCACCGATTCCTGGAGACATCTTCTACTCCCAGAACATAGACGTAAACTACCAGGCGGGTATAGTTTGGGGACGAATTCCTGAAGCCCGCTTCGTCTATCATCCTTCGGACAAATTTGCTTTGGCCGTGGCCCTGGAAGGTGCCGAACAGTATACGGGTGGGTCGGCAGGCGCTCCGCAGATTACCTGCCCAGGCGCCCTGGGAACAATCTGCACGAGTGAATTCAATAATGGCGGGACCACCCTGGGTTCTGTAAACCGCGCTCCCGACATCATCGTGAAAGCCGCTTGGGATCCAGTGAAGCGGTTCCACATCGAAGCTGGAGGAGTCGAGAGCCAATTTCACGATTTCAATCCGACGAATGCCGCCAAGTTCAATTCGACCGGCGGCGGCGCTTTCCTTAACCTGAACGGCGAAGTGTTTAAGGGCATGCGTTTGATTGTGAACACTTACTGGAGCGATGGCGGCGGGCGCTACATCTTCGGCACGGTTCCGGACGCGATTATTCGCGCCAACGGCGCCATTTCACCTATCCACGTCGGCTCGACGGTTGATGGGTTTGAGTACACCTACAAGAATACGCTGCTGTACGCCTATTACGGCGGAATCTACGCGAGTCGAAATCTTGCCTTCGACACGAATGGCACAACCGTTATCGGCTATGGAGTCCCCAACAATCCGGCTCAGAATCGCTCGATTACGGAGTATACGGGCGGATTCGCAGAGACATTTGCCAAGAGCCCGAAGTACGGCGCCCTCATCTTCATGGGTCAGTACTCTTTCGTGAACCGTGATCCATGGGGCGTCGTTTCTGGACAGCCGGACAACGCGCACATGAACATGTTCTTCCTGAACTTGCGTTATCTGTTGCCGGGCTCGGCTCCGACCATCGGCAAGTAAACCAATCCGAGGGACTGGTCAGGCCAGTCTCTCCAACAAAAACCGGGCGGGAATTCGGTTCGCAGGAGCGGACAGAATTCCCGCCCGGTTCATTTGGTCGCACAGGCCGCCGCCGCGGACAGCGTGATTGCCGGTGCCACTCTATGCTGCCGACCTCCCAACGGCGGGAGATTCGAACTCAAACACGTCTTGATTTTATTTGATGGAAAAAAAGGAGGCCGGCGCCAGGGGAACGCCAGCCTCGCGGCAGGAAACGACCTGAAGCTTTTGTGTCCTCAGGCGGAGAAGCCAGGGAATAAACGCTTCTCAACGCCCCATTCCTATCTGCTCAACTTCAATGCCCTATCAACCAATTATGAATTCTGCGTAAGTCCCGGCTGGGACAATTCCTGTGCCGCGGCCAACGCCCGTCCATGCCGCACGTCCAGCCCGCGCAGCCAGAATATGGTGTCCTCGGCGATATTGGTGGCATGGTCCGCGATCCGCTCCAAATAGCGGGTGGCCAGCACAAACTGCAGGCCCGAGGCCACGCGACCCGGCCCTTCAATCATGTTGGCCATGAGCCCCTCAAAAATCTGGTCACGGTAGCGGTCCACGATGTCGTCCGACTCAAGAACCTCTCCCGCCATCACCACATTGCGAAAAATCAGGGCCCCGAAACTCTTGGTCACCATCGCCTTCACCGCGGACGCCATCGGCGCAAGCTCCACCGGAGGTTCCACAGAGGGCATCTGCTGGAGCGATATCACGCGCTCGGCGATGTTCACCGCCAGGTCACCCATGCGCTCAAGATCGTTGGTGATTTTGAGCGTGGCTACTGTAAGACGGATTTCCTCATCCGGAAGCTGGCCGGTGCGCAGCACGCGGACGGCCTGCTCGTCCATCAGGATTTCCATCTCGTTTACACGCGGCTCCATCAGGAAGATTTCGCTTGCGAGCTGGCTGGATGCCAGTTCATAGACAGCCAGGAGAGCTTTCAACGCCTTGTTCAGGCTCCCTTCCACCGTCCGGGCCATTGAAATCAGGTAATTCATAAGCGCTTCCTGGTAAACCAACTCCGGCCCTCTTGTCTGACTCGCCATGGGTCTCTCCCTCCGGCCCCGCTAGCACCGGAAATGCCAGCCTGCGCTCCTAAGATTACGGACACATGAAACGGGCGTGAATTTTAAGTTGGGATCGGCCGTGTTTCCGCTGTTCTCTGGTAGTCACTATGGAACGACCGGCTCCGATTCGCGGAGCGTGGATTATGCTGCGAATCGGAAGACAAGCAGTACAGAGCCACAAGCGAAAGGAGCCGGTCAATGATGAGAGTAAAGTTTGTCGGTTTGGATGTCCACGCGG
>DATNHU010000274.1:0-2908 GCA_035604795.1 Candidatus Limnocylindrales bacterium | reverse complement strand
ATCGTGCGCGTGGCCACCTCCGCCGGAGAAAGCCAGCCATGCCCGGTCTCGCTGGGCGTTCAGGTGGCCGACAATCTTCATCCTGTCGCCAATCCTGCGGTGGATGCCAATGGAAATATCTACGTTACTTTCAGCGGTCAGCGCGGAAAGCGCGTGCCGGTTTCACTTTACATGATCACGGCCAACTACACCGTGAAACCCTATGTCACGCAGTTGGTTAATCCGAGCGGCCTGGCGTTGGACCATGACGGCGTGCTGTATGTCTCCTGCAGGAACGATGGCACAATTCACCGCATCGGAGCCGACGGCCGATCAGAACTTTGGACGGAAGGCATGGGCACCGCAACCGGCCTGGCATTCGACCACCGCGGGAATATTTACGTGGGGGACCGCAGCGGCACAATCTTCAAGATCAGCCGCGACAAGGAGATTTTCGTCTTCGCCACCCTTGAGCCTTCCATCGTGTTCTATCATCTCGCGTTCAGCCCCGCGGGCGAGCTGTTCGCAACCGGTCCGACGACTTCAAGCTATGACCGCATCTATCGCATCACGCAGGGCGGCGACGTGAAAACGTTTTACCGCGGGCTGGGCCGCCCACAGGGATTGGCGTTTGATCGCACAGGAAATCTTTATGTGGCGGCTTCGCTGGGGGGCCATCAGGGAATCGTGCAAGTCACACCGGAAGCCAAAGCCGAGCTCGTTCTCGGCGGCAATGGAATTGTTGGCATGGCACTTCTCCCCACGCGCCGCGCGTATGTCGCGACCACGGGAGCGCTATACAGTCTGGATTGGGACGTCGAAGGGCTGCCGCTCCCAATCTGATTTTCTCTTCTGCAAAATGAAAGCCGAAATCATCGCTGTTGGCTCGGAACTGCTCACACCTGACCGGGTGGACACCAATTCCCTTTTTCTTACAGCTGAGCTGAATAAGCTCGGCATTGAAGTGACGCGCAAGGGCGTTGTGGGCGATAAACGCGAGGATGTTCGTGACGCCTTCTCGCAGGCGTTGGCGCGCGCGGACGTCGTGATTGCTTCGGGCGGACTTGGGCCCACGGAGGACGACCTCACGCGTGAGGCCGCCGCGGATTTGCTCGGACGCAAACTTGAATCCCATCCTGATGTCTTGCTCGCGATTCAGGAGCGCTTTCGCCGCATCGGCAGGCAAATGGCCGAAGTGAATGCCCGGCAAGCGATGGTGCCCGAAGGCGCGACTGTCCTTGAGAACTTGAAGGGCACGGCTCCGGGATTGTGGATGGAAGCCGGCGGACATTCACTGATTTTGCTTCCAGGTCCACCGAATGAGTTGCAGGCTATGTTCGCGCGACAAGTTGCGGAGCGGCTGGCAAAGCGATCCGGCAAGGTGCGCCAAGTGACCCGCGAGTTGCGCGTGGTAGGCATGCCGGAATCCGACCTGGATCAGCGCATTGCGCAGATCTACACCAAGTATGCCGATGTTCACACCACCATCCTGGCTGCACCTGGCGAGATTCAAATCCACTTACGCGCCTGGACTGCCGATACGCAAGGGATTGCGCGTGTCCTGGACGAAATGGTGGAGCGGATTTCGATGGCCCTGGCCGAAAATGTCTACACTACTAAAGGTGAATCGCTGGAAGAAGTTGTGGCCGGCGCGCTCACCCTAAACGCCGCAACAATCTCCACTGCAGAAAGCTGTACCGGCGGCCTGCTCGCCGAGCGGCTCACGCGGATACCCGGCAGTTCAAATTATTTCTTGGGCGGCGTGGTCAGCTACAGCAATGAACTGAAGTCGGAGTGGGTGGACGTCCCGGCGGAAATCATCGAATCGCGCGGCGCGGTCAGTCCGGAAGTTGCGGTGGCCCTGGCGGACGGCATCCGCAGGCGGACTGGCAGCACACTCGGAGTGGGAATCACCGGCGTGGCTGGGCCGGGCGGAGGTACGCCTGAAAAACCAGTGGGGCTTGTGCACATCGCCTTGGCCGATGGCTCCACCCCGCGCGAACGCGGACTCAACTTTCCAGGCGACAGGGAACGCGTGCGATGGCAGGCGTCCCAGACCGCGCTCGATATGGTCCGGCGCTTCTTTCTTTATGGACCGGGCAAGCGCCCCGGCTCGAAAAGCTAGATATCATGCGGCTGTTCGTGGCCATGGATCTGAGCGAAACTGTGCGCGCGGCGGTTGCGCAAATGTGCGACAAGCTCCGTCGTGCTTGTCCCGCGGCTCGGTGGGTGCGTACCGAAGGGATGCACATCACGCTGAAATTCATTGGGGAAACCAATGAAGACCGCATGGGCACCATTCGGGAGGCGCTGCGTAATGTGCACTCTTCAGCGCCAGCGGAAATGGTGTTCCGCAAATTAGTTTTCTTTCCCAATGAGCGGCGACCTCGCGTTTTATGGGTAGGAATCGAAGCATCGCCAAACCTTGGCGAAATTGCGCGCGAGATCGAATCGAAACTCGAGCATGCCGGCATTCCGAAAGAGCCGCGCGAATTCAAACCGCATTTGACCCTTGCGCGCTTCAATGAGCCGCGCGGGCTGGATGTATTGCAGGCCGCAATTCGAGAAGCAGGGGAGGCGAATCTTGGCTCCATGCGAACGGGTGAAATGTATTTGTATAAGAGCAATCTGGAGCGCGGCGGTGCACAGTACGTAAAGTTAGAAACATTCCCCATCGCCCCAATGCCATAATAATTCCGTGGACAAGGAAACGATCGCGTGACTCCCGAAGCCCTTAACGCGCTCTGGTGGATACCGCTGGCAGCATATCTTGTCGGCTCAATCCCATTTGGCTTCTTGATTGCGCGTCGCGCGGGACGCGGCGATATTCGCGGAGCAGGCAGCGGGAATATCGGCGCAACAAATGTCGCTCGAGTCGCGGGTCTGGGCGCTGGTGCGTTAACGTTGCTGCTAGACGCGGGGAAAGGAA
>DATNHU010000273.1:0-9097 GCA_035604795.1 Candidatus Limnocylindrales bacterium | reverse complement strand
GGGTGAGAAGAATTACTTTGCCCGCGACATAAAGAGTGAAAGCAAGAGGAACGGTTTTCACTGGACCAGCCGGAACAGGAGCGGCCTGCGGAGTGGATTGCTGCCGCGCGGTTGCATCCGAAGTTGCCTTCTCTTCCGCGGGTGGCTTGGCTTCAGGCATCTGATAGGAACCGGAATCATTGAAGGCGCTGGGTACAGGAAACGCGGAATCGCCCGGAAGGCCGCGCATGAAATTGGTGGCAAAGTTATAGGCGCGAGTCGGTGAGATTTCACGAGCTTTCAAAATGGCCGCGGCGAGCAAAGCATAACTAGCGATGGCGACGAACAAGGAGAGGATGGAATAAAAGCCGGAAAGTTCGACAGTAGCGTCGTAAACCGAGTGCGCAAGGGTGGCGATCACGAACCCCGAGAGTAGAGTGAACCAGCGTCTGCTCGGGCGGACAATGGCGAGACCGATGGCGTAACCAAGGAAACCCGTGTATGCCGCGTGGCCAGCGACCTCACCTAGTGCGCGCGGAAAAATAAGAAGAGCGACTTTATCGTGGGCCAATTGGAAGTGCCCCGGATTGGTCATGCAATTCAGAGAGAGGAAATAACGATAAGCGGTCTCCGAGGCGCTGAAGCCCATGGCCGATGTGCTGCCCAGCAATACGCCGTCGAGAGGTTCACGCACGCCGAGGCGCTCCCGCCAGGGCGAGTGGAGAAACCGTCCGAGGACAAGGGCGATGATGACCGGCGAAATCTTGATGATCTCCTCGGGCATGGCCGCAGAGAAAAAATGCTTTGCCCATTGATCGAAGAAAGAGGAGGTTTGGGGGCCAAGTTGAAGCATGGTGGGAATGTAATTTGTGAATTTATTGAAGACGGCGTAAATGTTGCAATTGGTGGCGATGAACCGGCAAATGATAAAAGTGACCGCGGCCATAATGGCCAGCCACCAGTAGGGTTTGCGAATACCACAGAGCTTGTAAATGGTGTGAACGGATTCCATAGCCATAAAGCAGACGACCATGAGGGCATAGATCTCGTACCAGGGGGGATCCTGGAGCGCGGCAAATTCCATGACAAACACGGCGACAAGCGTCATTGAAATGGAGATAACGGAACCCTTGCGGATCCATTCGTGGGTCTCCAACATCCGGATGGTGGGGATGATCTCGGAAACGGAGGGAGGGGCGCCCTGCGATTGAGATTTTTTGCCGCCCGGGGATTTCATGGCACCTCCTTTCCTGCAGATTTCCGCGCAAAAGCAGCGGAGTAAAGTGAGAAGGAAACGGTTCGTGCACGCTTCAGACGATTGTGGGCCTGCATACTATACCGTTCGCATGAGGGGGACAAGGCGACGGAATCTCGGATGGTGCCCAAGGCTCGGATCGCGGAGATACTGAGGACCGCCGGTACGGGCATTTCTGCGCGAAGCGACCTGAGTCGCATACATGTAATTTTTCCGATTCGAAGATGCCGGGGCACGGAGCTCCGTTGACAGTTGCACGCCAGTTGGTCATGTGTGCGAAGCGCTGATATTCAAATGAACTTATCCTGATGGCGTGCGTATCATGACTCAGGGGCGGTGTGATGACCAACATTTGGCAGGATGTTCGTTACGGCTTGCGAGTATTGCTGAAGGCGCCCGGATTTACAGTAATCGCGATTCTCACGCTCGGTTTGGGAATCGGCGCCAACAGCACGATTTTTAGTTGGATCAATGCCACGCTTTTGAATCCCATCCCGGGAATGTCCCGAGCGACTGAAGTGGTCGCTATAGTGGATGGCGGACCTGGGCAGAACAACTCCCTTTCGTATCCCGATTTCAAGGATCTGCGCGCTGCCAATCACAGCTTCACGGATATCACGGCATTTAGCTTGTGGCCGGTTGGTCTCTCCGGCCAAGGGAAACCCGAGCGCGAATGGGGCACAGTGGTCACCGCAAATTACTTCGACGTGCTTGGTGTACGGCCTATTCTCGGGCGCGGCTTTCTGCCGTCTGAAGATTCAGCCGCCAAGGGCGTCGCTGTTGCGGTCATCAGCTATCGCCTCTGGAAGAATCATTTCGGGGGTGATCTTTCAATCATTGGAACTGTGGCTCACATCAACGCGCACCCGTTCACGATCGTTGGTGTGGCGCCGCCCGTATTTCAAGGAAGCTACACCGGACTTCGCGCCGAGATTTGGATGCCGGTCGCAATGGTGCCCGCGCTGATTCCTGAAAATGATAATCGGCTGGAAGACCGCGGCTCGGGATGGATGCAGGCTGTGGGCCGTTTGCGACCCGGCGTGGATCGGCTGCAGGCGCAAGCGGAAATGACTGCGCTGGCCGAGCAGATTGCGCATCAGTTTCCGGATTCACACAAAGGCAAAGCGCAGATGACGTTGTACCCGCTGTGGCGCGCGCCGAACGGAGCCAATTCCTTTTTCTCAATACTTTTGCCAATGCTGATGGCGCTGGCCGGGGTTGTTCTGTTGCTCGCGTGCGCCAACATCGCAAATCTGCTGATTGCCAAGAGCGTTTCGCGCCAGAAGGAAATCGCCATTCGATTGTCATTGGGTGCCAGCCGTTTGCGGTTGGTAAGGCAACTCTTGGCTGAAAATTTCATCCTGGCGCTCGCCGGCGGCGCGCTGGCCCTGGCCATCACGGTTTGGACCGCGCGTTCGTTCATGGACTTCGCTCCCGTCAGTGACTTGCCAGTTTGGATTAGCGTTCGAGTGGATCGCAATGTCTTTCTGGCCACGCTTGGGATTTCGATTTTGACGTGCGGGCTGTTCGGGATATTGCCCGCGCTTCGCGCCTCCAGTTTGAATCCGACCAGTGTCCTGAAGGATGAATCCGGCGGGATGGCCGGAGGGCGGCGCAAGATGTGGATTTCAAGCGGCCTGGCTGTCGTACAGATTTCGCTGTCTTTGCTGTTGTTGGTTTCTGCGGGACTGTTTATTCGCAGCTTCCGGGCCGAACAGAATTACAATCCCGGATTCAATTCGCAGAACGTGCTTTTGCTGTCCTATGATCTGTTTCCCGCAGGCTACACCAAGGAGTCCGGCGTGGCCTTCGACCAAAGGGTCCTGGAAAAGACCCAAGCGCTTCCCGGCGTGCGCGCCGCCTCGATCGCGATCTGGACGCCGCTCGGATTCAGCAGCAATTCGGATAGCTTTCTTCCCGAAGACTACGTTCCCGGCCCGCATGAGAAGGTGGAAGCAGGAGTCAATTTCGTAAGTCCCGGTTATTTTTCCGCAATGGAAATTCCTTTGCTCCGGGGCCGCGATTTTTCTCCCGTGGATTCCACGAATTCTCAAAAAGTTGTAATCATTAATAAGGCGTTGGCTGACCGCTACTGGCGCAATCAGGATGCGGTCGGCCACCGTATGAAAATAGAAGGTGGTTGGGCGACTGTGATAGGCATCGCGCAGACCACGGAGTATTACGACCTCAATGAGAAACCCGTTTCGTTCGTTTACCTGCCGCTCTACCAGTTTTACTCTTCCAATGTGATCCTCCACGTACGCACCGAGAGCGATCCCCTGGGGTCCGCTTCAGCAGTCACCGAAGTTGTTCATCAGTTGAATCCCGAATTGCCGGTTTTCGATATTGCAACGCTTGAAGCCCGCACGAAAACGGCCTCATTCGTCCAGCATATGGCGGGGACATTCGTGGGCGCATTCGGGATCCTGGCGCTGGTGCTTGCGGCGATTGGGATCTATGGGGTCATTTCTTATAACGCGCGGCAGCGGACACACGAGATCGGCATCCGGATGGCGCTGGGAGCGTTGCGCGGAGATGTGTTGCGGCTCGTTCTCGGCCAGGGATTGCGTATCGCGTTGATGGGTCTGGCCATCGGGGTCATTGCTTCGTTGGGTCTTGCAAGATTGATGTCCAGCCTGCTGTTCGGAGTCAGCGCGAGCGATCCGCTGACGTTTATCACGGTCGTGGTCCTGCTCGCCATCATCGCCATGCTCGCGAGCTACATTCCCGCGCGGCGTGCCATGAGCGTCGATCCTATCGAGGCTCTGCGGCACGAATAATTTTAGGCGCGATTCAAGAGCTGCATCGGCCGAGCCCATCTACATTTGTGGAGAAGCCTCCGGCATAGACATGCCGCCCAGGATTTGCCAGTCATTTCCAATCTTCATCCAAGAATGCGTAATGCGAAACGTGTGCGTCGCCCCCTGGCCAGCTTTATCCTGCCATGCATATGAGATCCAGTAGTAAGTGATGGCCAAATCTCCAGTCAATTGAATAGATGCAGGCTTGAATTCCATGGTCTTGAACGTCAGGCCCTTACTGGTTTGAGAGGTGATCCAATCGGTGATGTGGTCTTTGTGGACGGGGGTGGGGCTGACCGATGGCCAGCCAATGAAATCTTTGTGCCACAGGGTCAGGTAAGCGGCCAAATTGTTGTCCTGAACATAACGCCAATAATCATGCTCGAGACTCCAAATCCGTTGGTCGGACGCGGAGACTTGCGCTGGGTGTGCCGCAATGGACGAAACACTCATTGCGGCGATCGACAAACCAACAAGCAGGCACACTGAGAATACTGTCCGGTTTTTAAGCATCGACTCCTCCTCTGCGTGGATAGGATAATTGTGGGATTGAGAAGTGCGCATCATACATTGGAGACGGGCCGATGAGGACCGCGATTCCGGAAATGAATTTAACAGCGCTTGGACCACGCTATTTGGCGAGTTCGTCGAGCTTGTGCAGAAGTGATGCGGCCAAATCTGAGCCGGGATTTTCGGCGGAGAGAGCAGTGAATTCCTGGCGAGCCTCAGCATAATGGCCTGCATGGAGTTCAAGTGTTCCGAGCAGCAAATGCGAATCACCGAACGCCGTGCGGGCGGTGAGGAGCTCGTGCTGGGCCCAGGTAGACTCGGTGTACGAGGGGCGGTCGAAATGGGCAAACGAAAGGACGGCGGAAAGTCTGTCGCGATAAGGTGGTGGAAAAGTTTGCAGGCCGCTGATTACGCCATCCGAAGTGATGGTGATTTTGCGCGAGCCGTCACTCAATTCGGCTGGCGGGAGCTTTACGGTGACCGCCGCGGGAGCTTGAACCGTGTTCAAGCGGTCGCCGGAAGCGTTGCCCTTGAAAAATGGCGAGTAACGAAAAGCGCCAAAGGCAATCAGGAGGACAACGGCTGCGACTCCCAACTGATAAGCACGGGAGCGGACTGCGCGAGAGAACCAGCTGCTGCGCGACTTTTCTTCCTCCAACTCCTGTTGCACGGCTAGCATTTCAAACAAGGAACCCGGCGCGGGCAAGGTCATGAATCCGCGCAGGTCGGAAACCTCGTGCGCGCAGCGGTCGCAATTCCCCAGGTGCGCCTCCACCATGGCGCGGGTTTCGGGCGGTGCCTCCCCTGCAAGATAGGATTCCATTTCCTCAAATTGAAGATGGGCGGCATCGGCAAATGAGCCCCTGATTGCGGCGAGATTTGTGGCCGTGGCCAGATTGGCGCTGATACTTGGATTGAGTCCGGCACGGCATTCCGGACATTCCGCTAAATGGGCGACGGCAAGAAGGAGATCACCGGGCGAGAGTGCGCGGTTGCGATAGCTTTCGAGTTTACTGGGAGTGAGGTGCTCCGACATGGGCTTAGATTCGGCGGAATCCTTCCTTCACATTAGCGAGACGCACGCGGGGAGCGAAAATTACCGGGCTGAATGAAATGGTCATTACGCCGGCCTTACCAGCAATCGCGCCAATTCGCGGGCCAGGATTCGGCGCGCGAGCATACGCTGATTGATGACCTGCTGCTGGTTGAGGTTCAGAAGCTTGCCGATCAGGGCGTCCTGCAAAGGCAAGAAATTCCAGAGGATAGCGAACTTTGTGTCGTAGTCAGCCTGTCTGTTGCCGGAGGAACTGGCTAATTCCGTGACTGGAAGCTCGCTGCAGAGCGCGGCGAATTGGGCATCTGTGAGCGCCAGGGCTTTGCCGATGTCTGGAATCTGTGCGACGCCATAAAGCGGTAGGAGCTCGACTTCGATGCTCGGTGGATTCAGGAGGAAAGCGCAGCGCTTGCGCGCGTCCATTTGGAGTAGAGACTGCCAGAGTGCTGTGAGGAGTTCGCGCAGATACACCTCGGCAGCAGGGTCGGCGATTTGCTGGAGTTGGGCCAGCGAATCGGCGGCCTCGAGCGGAGCAAGTTCGTCTTCAGCGGGTCTGCCGGTTTGCGCGGGAAGATCCTTGACGCCCATGCGAGGCGCGAGAACGGAGACCAGGTCATCCAGCTCAATCGCGCAACCCAGGTCGCTGAGGACTGATTCGAGAAGAACATCCCATTCCGTTGCGTGAAGATTTTCGTGGCTGGTGCGGGGCTGCGCGTCCGGGGCCAGGCTGGCGGGATCGGCCAGGGCTTTGGCGATGAATTTGGCGTTAGGTGCATATTCCTTGCGATTGCGCCAGCCGGCGAAACCGCAGACCATTTCGCCGTCGAGTTCCCACTCGGCGAAGGCAGGGCGGCTTCGGAAAAAACGGCGAAGGCGGTTCTTCAAGAATGCACGATGCGGATATCGGTCACGGAGATATTCGGCGCAAGCGTTGCGCGCTGATTGCTTGGCGTAAAAGTCGATGTTGCGGATGGCGGGGGCATCCACGCCCGTGGCGGCGCGATCAGGCGATTGGAGTTTGCGGAGGATGCGGAATTGAATGTCGCAAAGGAGTTCAAGGGCGTCCTGGTTTTCGGTACGGCCGTCTTCCGGGCGCAGAGTGACGTTTAGCTTTCGGCGCAGGACGGTGCGGGCGGCGCTGGTGGCGCGTGCCAGAGCCGCTTCCAAGTTAATCTCCGCGGAATCCTGGGACATAAGAAAATTAGGCCGCAAAATGCGGTGAGAATCAATTTACAGGAGCGGAAACGGGGAGGGCAAGGGGAGGGCACACCTGACCCCGGTCTATCGGAAAACGCGAAAATCACACAAGCTGAAACCCATGCCACAACAAATCAATCAGCGGCCCAGGGAGTGGAGCAACTCGCCTAAATAGGGTCCCCAGATCGCCGGAATTGTGTGCGTGCCATGGCCGCGGGTTTGGTCGGTTATGGGGAGGAGGATGAAGCGGCCATCCTTCACGCGCTTGATTTCCTGTTCGGGCAGGCCCAGTTCGGGCGGGTTGATCTGGTCGTCGGCGGAATTGATGTACAAAACCTTGGCCTTGATTTTTTCAAGATTAGGATCGGGGTTGTAATTCCGCGAGGCGTTGAAATAATAGAGCATGTCATTCGGGTCAGTGGTGGCCATACGCGTCTTGCGTTGCTGATCGAGCCAGGCGTCGGCTTTATCGCGCGTCGGATAATTCTTCTGCCATTGCAGCGGAGAACTACCCATCAGCATCAAGACGTCCTCCGCCTCCTGCAAACCATGAAGCGTTCCGGTGTATTCGCCGTTCTTGTAGTCCGGGTCGGAAGTAATCGCGTCCATGATCATTTTTCGCATCATGCGGTTGCGACCGGCGATTTCCACCGTTTGGCACGCCAGCGGCACGAGCGCGTCCATGAAATCAGGATAAGTTTCGCCCCACACCCAGGAGTGCATGCATCCCATGGAAGTGCCCATCACAATTAAAAGATGATTGACGCCCAGTGCGTCGGCGACCACGGCGTGCTGCGCGGCGACCATATCATCGTAATCGTAATGGGGGAATTTCGCGTGCAGGCCGTTGCTGGGCTTGCTGGAGCAGCCGTGGCCGATGCCATCGGGGAGAATGATGAAGTAGTGCTGCACGTCGAGCAGTTGGCCCGGACCATAGAGAACTCCTGCAAACCCGGCACCGAGGAACTGGCGGCCTGAGCCGCCCGTCCCATGCGTGATGAGGACGGCGTTTTTGACGCGGCCATTGGAATCGCGTTCCGGAGCGCCCAAAGTGTAATAGTGAAGATTGAGTTCGGGCAGAGTTTCACCGGATCGGAACTTGAAATCGTGAATGATGAAGTCGCCCTGCTTGAGAGACGCCGTCCAGGGCGCGCCTTGTAGACGAACGGGCAGGGGGACCGGGCCGGGCTTGCACGGCTGCGCGGCCAGTCGCGCGGCTTCCTCGGCGGCCTGCTGCGCGGCCTGTTCCTGGGCCGACTGGCAAAACGCCGGAGCTGCGGATAGTAAAATGGCGAGAATCGCCGCGCAAGAAATCCATGATGCACAATATTTCCTCATGATTCGTCTCCTCAAATAAAGAGAATCTGCTATTGGCGTGGCGAGTTTACCAAATCAGGCAGGATGAAGCGCAGTTTTTGCAAACAGATTTGGGGAAATTTGTTCAGCGCTGGGTCAGACAAGTGTGTTGCTTGCGACGGAAATTATCCACGATTCGTTCCACATCCAATTCAGGCTCGCGCTCCAGCGGGCGTGCGCGCACCGGTCGTCCTTGTGGCTCGCGCCGAACGGCCGAAGAGGGCCTCCACAAAGCGGCTGCCTTGATTGATCATGGGTTGTTCCAAGAAGTGAAACAGAGCCACGGGGAGGGCAATGATTGTGGCGAAGAATGCCAGCCACTGAAGTTCCATTGGCAAGGCGTGGAGAATTACGAAGGCAAACCAGATGCAAAAATAGTGTCCGAGGTAAATGCCATACGAGTATTTGGCGACAAGGTGCAATCCCTCTTGCAGCACGGCGCTGGAAAGAATTTTGAATCTGGGGATACTCAGACCGATGACCAGGCAGGCCACCCAGCAAGCATCCATCCGCGGCACAAGCACCAGGAACCCGGCCACCAGGAAAAGTAGAATTGGCCAAAGGAAGAACGGGAAAATCCGTTTGGATTTTTCACCGGCCTTGAAAGCGATCACGCCTGGCAAAAAGCAAGGGATGTATTGGACCAAATCCGGCAAATGCCCGAAACGCTGATGGATAAGACCAACGGCGACCGCCGCCGCCCACACCAGGATGAGCGGGCCCACGGAGCGAATGCGCCGGCACAGGAGGAAAAGGAACGGCAAGAAAACGTACATCTGCATTTCAAGAGGCAGGCTCCAGAGAGGCCCAAGGACGGAATGCGTGTTGGTCAGGTTTTGCGTCAACAGTAAGTTTGATATCAGGCCGAGCCTGCTCACAATTTCAGGGCGAAAAGTGAAAGCGCTGAGCCCCCCGAACGGCAAATGAAATATCGCAATCGCGGAT
>DATNHU010000272.1:0-5329 GCA_035604795.1 Candidatus Limnocylindrales bacterium | reverse complement strand
ACCCGATTTCCGCGACGCGAAGCGCAAATTCGAGATTGCCTATATTACGCGCCAGCTGGAGCACAATAAGTGGAATGTCTCACGGACCGCGGCGGCGATTGGGCTGCACCGGCAGAGTTTGCAGGAAAAGTTGCGGGAATTGGGGATTCGCAGACCGGGGCGTGGCTCGGCTGAAGAATAGTCCCGGAATTGCGCCGCTTGAAGACGTAAAAAGTTTGCTTCCCAAGTGCGGCTCGCTGAGAATGGATGGGTTGGGGTAGAGATATTCGAGGGAATTCCGTGGGCGAGAAATACATCGAATTCATCGGTGTATCAAAGGCGTTTGACGAGCACCCCGTGCTCGATAATGTAAGTTTTCAAGTCGAGCGCGGCCAGACGGCCGTCATTATGGGCCGAAGCGGCGTCGGGAAATCGGTTTCCCTCAAGCACATCATGGGATTCCTGAAGCCGGACGCCGGGCGAATCATCGTGGCGGGCCAAGACATAACGGACATGGATGAAGATCAGCTTGTGAGTATTCGCAAGCGCGTCACCATGGTTTTCCAGTCAGGCGCGCTGTTTGATTCGCTCACGGTTGGCGAAAACATTGCATTTCCGCTCGAGGAACAGGAAACCATTACCGCCGATGAAATTGACGCGCGTGTCCGCGAGCTCGCTGAGATGCTTGAAGTTACCGATCAGCTTGACCGGCTTCCCTCGGAATTGAGCACCGGCACAAAGCGCAACGTTGCCATCGCGCGGGCGCTGGCGCAGGATCCCGAAGCAATTCTCTATGACGAGCCCACCACGATGGTGGATCCGTTGATGGCCACACACACCGGCGATCTAATTTTGAAGCTCAAGGAGACGCTGCACAAGACATCCATCGTCGTGACGCACGACACGCACCTGGCCAAGAAGCTGGGCGATATAGTTATTTTTTTACAAGACGGCCGCGTCAGTTTCTTTGGCCCGTGGAAGGACTTTGAAGCCACCAAGGATCCATTCCTGCGCAATTTCAGGCTGCTGGACGAACTCATCCCCGAGCTGGATCTGACCGCGTGACCTGCCCGGAACCCTTCGCATTGAAATTGCATTAAGCACATGAGCCAAACGACCTCCGCGCCAACCGGCTCAGTCCCCGAACTTCGACGCGTGATGGGTTTCTGGGACGTATTGCTTTTTAACATCGCCACTGTCCTTGGCCCGCGCTGGATAGCGGCCGCGGCTCACAACGGGCAATCCTCGATCAGTTTGTGGATCATCGCGGCGATTATTTTCTTTGTGCCGACGGGACTTGTGATCACCGAACTTTCCTCGCGATTCCCGGACGAAGGCGGGCTTTACATCTGGACGAAAGAGGCCTTCGGTGACTTCCATGGCTTTGTTGCGGGCTGGAGCTACTGGTTCTACACCGTGTTCTATTTTCCAGGGCTCCTGCTGGCTAGCGCAGCCATGGGCGCCTACATCGGGGGCAGCGGGGCGGCATCACTTACACAAAATCGATCGTTTCTACTCGCTGTTTCATTCGCGTTGCTGATTGTCGCGGTGGCACTCAACATCATCGGGCTCAACATTGGCAAGTGGCTTCAGAATGCCGGAGGTGTGGCGACCTACATTCCGCTGCTCATGCTGGTGGGCGTGGCGGCTTTGCTCTGGCGCTCACATGGTTCTGCGACACATTTCACTGTGGCCGGGATGCTGCCGCATTGGAACCTGGACACGGTGAATTTCTGGTCGCAGATTGCATTCGCATTTGCAGGACTCGAACTGGTTTCAGCGATGAGCGGTGAAATCCGGGACCCGCGCCGGACGATGCCCCGGGCAATTCTTGGCGCCGGAGTGATGATCGCTGCGATTTACGTTGCCGGGACGATCGCAGTTCTGGCGCTCATGCCCGCCGGCCAAGTGGATCCGAAGAGCGGCGTTTTTGGAGCAATCACACTTGGATCGACGGCTCTTGGGTTTGCAGCGTTGGGCATATTGGCCGCAATGCTTGTCACGGTAGGAAACGCTGGGGGTGTTGGCTCGACTGTTGCGGGAATAGCGCGCGTCCCATTTATGGTGGGGATCGACCGCTATCTCCCGGCATTCTTTGGCAAGATGCATCCGCGGTGGAAGACGCCCTACATTTCGATCCTCATTCAGGCGGGGCTTTCCGGATTGATCCTGCTGGTGATTCAAATCAATGAATCGGCGAACAGCGCATACCAGATTCTGGTGGATGCCGCCATTATTCTTTACTTCATTCCGTTTGTTTATATGTATGCCGCAGCCATCAAGCTCGCTTACCGAAAGGATCGCGCAGAAAATAAATCGGCGGTGCTGATTCCGGGAGGAAAATTCGGCGTGTGGGTGGCTGGAGGACTGGGGTTGTTAGTTGTGGCTGCGGGGATCGTGCTTTCATTTATTCCGCCGGGGGATTCCACAAACAAGCTGGCTTTTGAAGTAAAGGTTATTGCCGGGACTGCTGGGTCAATCTTGCTTGGGCTGGCGCTATATTTTCGCGAAAAAATTGTCGGAGCTTTTCGATAGGACAGCGTGGCTCAGGATTTTCCGCGCGCGTCGAGAAGCCGTTCAATATATTTTGCGAGGACGTCAGCCTCAAGATTGACTCCGGCCCCTGCCGCAAATCCGCGTAGATTTGTGTGCGAATAGGTGTAGGGAATAATCGCGAAGCCCGCGACACCCTCGCGCCACGACGCAACGGTCAAGCTGATCCCGTCCACAGTGAGGGACCCTTTTTCCGCGACATACTGACGGATATCGGCCGGCACTTGCACTTCAAGCAACCAATTCCCATCCTCCGCCGTTGTCCTTTCGACGCTCACTGGAATCAGCCGCACGACTCGCCCCACTGCATCCACGTGGCCTTGGACCAAATGGCCACCCAACTCTTTTCCTGCGGTGAGCGGCCGTTCCAAATTTACTTTTAGACCGGACTTCATTTCGTCAAATGTGGTGCGACGCAATGTTTCGGGCGACAAATCCGCAATAAATGCTTCCGCGTTGCGCTCAACAATCGTCAGGCAGCATCCATTCACGGCGATGCTTCCGGAGATTTCCAGTGAAGCCATTAATTTCGGCGCCCGCACGCGAATGCGCCCACCGCCCGCGCTGCGTTCCAGTGATTCGACCACGCCCAGCTGTTCAATGATCCCGGTAAACATCGCGGAAGGTTCCTTCGATGCAAAGGTCAGGTCCGAATTGTCGCACGGAAATGACGCGGAGATACGGCAAGTGGGCCAAACTTCTGCGTCGGGAGGCGCCAGTACCGAAGATGGCAAATGGCACGGCATTTTCACCAAGCGTTCGCGGCGCAATGAACAGAATCAAACGGTCCACAAGCGACTCGCCGAGAAAAGCACCGTTCAATTTGGCACCCGCCTCGACCAGGGCATGAAGAATTCCCCGTTTGCCGAGAGCCGCAAGGACAGCATCCAGACTAAGGCGGCCGCGGCGGGTGGGAACTTGTTCGATTTCAACACCGGCATGACGGAGCTCTCGCGCTCTCGGAGAATTAAGCGCTCGCGCCGTGAATACCAGCAAATCTCCTTTGACGTTACGAACGAGCTTCGAGCGCAGTGGCAGCCGCAAGTGCGAATCAAGCACGACGCGCAAGAGGGGACGCCTGCGAGGCAGGCCGCTGCGATCGGACATGCGGGGATTGTCGGCGAGAACCGTACCGACGCCGGTTATGAGCGCGTCCGCGGAATGGCGGATGCGATGAACTTCCGCGAGTGATTCCGCGGAAGTGAGCCAGGTTGTGCTGCCCGCGCGCGCGGCGATGCGGCCATCGAGCGACATGGCCGATTTAAGCGTGACCAGTGGTTTTTGTGTAGCGATCCATCGTGCAAAGGCCATGTTCAAACGCTGAGCCTCTGCGCCGAACAAACCGGTTTCAACCTTGATGCCTGCGGAGCGAAGCTGCCTCAAGCCGCGGCCGGCGACCGCGGGATTTGGATCGCGGATCGCCACGACCACGCGCCGCACTCCCGCCTCGATCAGGGCCTTGGTGCATGGGCCGGTGCGGCCCTGGTGGCAGCAAGGCTCGAGATTCACATACAGTGTGGCTCCGCGCGCCTGTTTGCCGGCAGCTTCCAATGCAAGGATTTCGGCATGCTTGCGCCCGGCGTAGGTGTGGAATCCCTCGCCGACCACTTGTCCATTGCGAACGATGACCGCGCCGACCATGGGATTCGGGCTTGCCAATCCCTCACTGCGGCGCGCCAGAGCGAGCGCGCGGTCCATCCAATGCGCGTCGTCAAATTTGCGTCTTTTTTGCAGGAGGCGGGCCACGGGAATTCAGTCAAAGAGGGAATTAACGAAAGTTTCGGGATCGAAGGGCACTAAATCTTCCATTTGTTCGCCGACTCCTACGAAGCGGACCGGCAGGCCCAACTCGCGCGTGATGGCCACAACGATCCCGCCCTTGGCCGTGCCATCCAGCTTCGTGAGAACGATGCCCGTCACGCCAACATGGGAAGTGAATTCGCGCGCCTGGACCAATCCGTTTTGACCGGTGGTCGCGTCCATCACCAGAAGGATTTCGTGCGGCGCGCCGGGAATCACTTTTGAAGCGGTGCGCTTCATTTTGTCCAGTTCAGCCATCAAATTTGATTTCGTGTGCAGGCGCCCGGCGGTATCCACAATCACCACGTCTGTGCCGCGCGAGACGGCCGCTGTGACAGCGTCAAAGACGACGGCTGCGGGATCGGCGCCGGATTTCTGCTTGATGATTTCGACACCGGCGCGTTTGCCCCAAACTTCAAGCTGCTCGATTGCCGCGGCGCGAAATGTGTCGGCGGCGCAGAGCAGGACAGTGTGACCTTCCTGGCGCAATCGGTTAGCGAGCTTTCCCATAGTCGTCGTCTTGCCGACTCCATTTACACCGACCATGAAAACTACGCGCGTCGAATTTTCCTGTACGGTTGCTGGCGATGGGGCTATTTGCGCACCCCTAGCAGCGCTCGACCCATTTGTGGGTGAGGGTGCGACAGAAAGCCGTGCCAGAAGCTGGCGTTTGAGTTCCGCCTTTAGCTCACTCGCATCTGAAAGTTGCTGGCGATCCACTTTTTCGCGCATGGCGTCCAGAACTTCGCGCGTGGTCCTTACGCCAATATCAGCCGAAAGCAGGGCGGTCTCCAATTTGGCCAGGATTGCCGGGTCAACCGTGCGCCCGCCGGCAAATATCCCTTCCATACCAGCCGCGATCTGCGTGCGAGTCTTGGAGACGGATTCCTTGAGCCGGTCGAGCAGGGAGCCGCCGAACTTGAAGTCGCCCGGTTTGTCATTGCCAAAGAGTGTGATCATCGGATCGTTTCGAACAGAGGCGCCGAATCCACGATTG
>DATNHU010000271.1:0-6553 GCA_035604795.1 Candidatus Limnocylindrales bacterium | reverse complement strand
CACAGCGGCGGCAGTTCCGGCGGAGGAGGAGGAAGTTCCGGTGGCGGCGGTCATAGCGGCGGTGGCGGCGGAAGTTCCGGTGGTGGCGGTGGTGGAGGCGGCCGAGGCCACTAAAACTCTGCGCCAAGTTTTTTCAAATTGCGAATTTCAAATGGCCCCGCGTGTTGCGGGGCCATTTGATTATTTAGGCTGCACGGCTTTGTAAACACGATTTGCTTCGGCGAATGACTCTTCCAGTTCACGCGATGTGAGATGAGTCCGGATCTGGTCAATGGCTTGTGAGAGACGATCCAACGCGCGGGAAAGATTGTCGGAGTTGGTGACGGCAATATCGCGCCACAGGGCATAGGGACTGCCGGCCAAACGCAGAGCGTCCCGCGCGCCGCTGCCAGCAAGTGAAACGGGCAAGCCGGATTCATCCGTTTCCGCGGCAATGACTTCCGCAAGCGCGACTGCGGCCATTTGAGGAAGGTGCGAAATAATCGCCGCGGCCCAGTCGTGCGTTTCCGCGTCCATCCAGATTGGTCGCGCTTCCATCTTTCCTAACAGAGCGACGAACGCCGCCACGCGCGGCTCCTTTTGCGTCTCTTCGTCACCAATAAGCGCGTAATTTGATCCACCAAAAAGTTCGCCGTCCGCAGCGGCAATACCCCCAGTCTCTTTGCCGGCCATGGGATGCCCGCCAAGAAATTTCACGCCACCTTGAAAATGCTGTCCTGCGGCGCGGCACACCGCGCGCTTGGTGCTGCATGCATCAGTGACCAGCGCGTGCGCTCCGGTGTGCCGCGCGATTTCGGGAAGCATCTCGATGGCGGACGAAATGGGTAGTGCGATGTAAATCAAATCCGCGCCATGCACGGCGCTCTTCAAATCCTTCGCGGATTCATCAATCGCTCCGCGAGCCTGCGCCTGTTCCAGTGCCGGCCCGCGGTCGAACCCCACGATACGCGCATCCGGAATGCAGTGGCGCACCGCCAGACCGAAGGATCCTCCAATCAGTCCCGTGCCCAGAATGGCGATGCGGCGGAACGAAACGGGCGGGGAATCGGTCATGGGCTATGCAACCCGGCGGCCGACTGCGGGCGCAATGATTCGCAGCTCGGCCATGAGCTGCGTGAACTGCTCGGGGTACAAAGATTGCGCGCCATCGGAAAGCGCGTGCTCCGGATCGTTGTGAACTTCGATCAACAGTCCATCGGCGCCCGCCGCCACGGCAGCGCGCGCCATCGGAGCGACTTTGTCGCGGCGGCCCGTGCCGTGCGATGGGTCCGCGACGATGGGCAAATGCGATAATTTCTGAATCGTCGGAATGGCGGCTATATCCAAGGTGTTCCGCATGTATGTCTCAAACGTGCGGATTCCCCGCTCGCACAGGATCACATTCTGATTCCCGCCGGCCATTAGATATTCCGCGCTGAGCAGCAGCTCTTCAATCGTGGCGGACATGCCGCGCTTCAGCAGCACAGGCTTCTTTAGCTCGCCCAGCGCCCGCAACAGATAATAATTCTGCATGTTGCGCGCGCCCACTTGCAGAACGTCCACCAGCGGCAACATCGCCGGAATCTGCGACGCATCCATCACCTCGCTGATCACCAGCAGTCCGTGGCGGTCCGCGGCCTCCCGCAGCAGCTTCAACGCCGATTCGCCCATGCCCTGAAAACTGTACGGCGATGTGCGCGGCTTGAACGCCCCTCCGCGAAGAATTTTGGCTCCGCTGCGCGCCACGCTCCTGGCCACCGCTTCCAGTTGTTCCGGCGATTCCACCGAGCACGGCCCCGCCGCGACCACCACATCCGGCCCGCCGATGCTCACGCCGTTCCCCAGCTTGACCACGGTTCCTTCAGGACGGAACGCGCGGCTGGCAAGTTTGTAGGGTTGGGTGATGCGTACCACTTCGCGCACCCCCTCCAGCAATTCCACTTCGCGTGGATCATAATCGGGTCGCACGCCCACCGCGCCCAGCACCGTCTGCGCCGCGCCCGTAGATCGATGAACATCGAATCCCAGCGACACGAGTCGGTCTATTACGTGTTGGATCTGCTCGTCAGTCGCGCCCTGCTGCATCACCACAACCATTGTGTTCCCCCAGGATTATCATTTTTTCGGCGGCAATCCCGCCCGCGCGACAGTTCATTCTTGCTTCGGCGATTCACCCGACTTCATCGCATACCGCTCCGCCGACCGCGCTTCGTCAAGAATTCGCTCGAATAGCCGCCGAATCGCCTTGTCGGGCAGCGGGCCCCGGTTGTTGCTTTCGGCTTTCGCTAAAACTTCCTTCTCCCGCTCCGGCTGGTAAAGCGGCAACTTCGCTTCCTGCTTGATGTGCCCAATTTCCATGGCACACAGCGAGCGCTCGTTCAGCAGCTCCACAAGTTGCCGGTCAATTTCATCGATACGGCGACGCCAGACTTCGATGTCCTTCAATTCCATAACACCACCCGGCGCTCAGCCTCGCGCTTCCCGCGTGCTCATGCCATGCCCCGCGGCGGATTTGAGCGTACGGATTCGCGCTGCCACCGCCGACGCCGCTGCGGCGGGGTTCGGCGCGCGCTCAATTTCTTCCATCAGGGCCGAGCCGACCACTGCGGCGTCAGCCATTCCGCCCAGAAGCGAAACGTGCCCCGGAAGCGAAATGCCGAATCCCACAGCCAGCGGCAATCTGGATGCCATGCGCGCGCGACGTACCAACGCCGGCAAATCTTCAGGCATGCTGTGGCGAGCCCCGGTCACCCCCGTGCGCGAAATCAGATAAAGAAATCCAGTGGACGCGCGTGCAATCCGCGCAAATCGCTCTTCGCTGGTCGTCGGCGCGGCCAGAAAAATGGTATCCAGCCCTCGCGCCTGCATCGCCGCGCGATAGTCTCCCGCTTCTTCTGGAGAAAGATCCGTAATCAGCGCCCCATCCGCGCCCGCAGCCGCCGCGCGATCCGCAAATGCGGTGAGGCCCATCTGCAGCACGGGATTGAAATAGCTGAACAGCATCAGCGGCACTTGACTCTCCCGACGGATCGCGGTGACCAAATCGAGCACACCCGCAAGCGTTGTTCCCGCGCGCAATGCACGTTCGCTGGCGCGCTGAATCGTGGGCCCATCGGCTAGGGGATCACTGAACGGCACGCCCAACTCGATCACATCCGCCCCGGCCTGCGCCGCCGCGACCACGATTTGCCGCGTCGCCTCCAGCGATGGATCGCCCGCGGTAATGTAGGCCACCAGGCCCATCTCTCCCGCGCGCGCAAGCTCCGCAAATCGGCGCGATATTCGTGTCGGGGATGGGAGGGTTTCCGTCATCGCGGCTACTGGGAATGTTTCGCGTAGGTTTCCATGTCTTTGTCGCCGCGCCCGGAAATATTTACGATCACCAGCGAGTCGCGCTTCATCATTGGCGCGCGCGCGATCAACTCTGCAATCGCGTGCGCGCTTTCCAGCGCCGGGATGACGCCCTCCAGCTGCGCCAGCGTGCGGGCCGCATCCAGAGCAGCTTCATCACTGACCGCTGTATATTCCACGCGGCCCTGCTCCGCGAGCCATGCATGTTCCGGACCCACTGCCGGATAATCGAGCCCGGCTGAAATCGAATGGGTTTGAGAAATCTGTCCGTCGTCGTTCTGCAAAACATAGGTATAAGTTCCGTGCAGCACGCCGGGCTTCGCTCCTGCAAATCCCTCCGCTGCCGACAATCGCGCTGCATGTTCGCCCAGCCCGTGCCCGCGGCCGCCGGCTTCCACTCCAATCATTTTCACAGAGGCCTCGGGAAGGAAGGCGCTGAACAGTCCAATCGAATTTGACCCGCCGCCCACGCAGGCATAGAGCGTGTCCGGGAGGCGTTTTTCTGCGGCCAGAATCTGTTCCCGCGCTTCCCGGCCTATCACCGAATGGAAATCCCGCACCATCTGCGGATAGGGATGCGGCCCGAGCACCGACCCCAGCAAATAATGTGTCGTGCGAACATTCGTGACCCAGTCGCGCATCGCCTCATTGATCGCGTCCTTCAGCGTCCGGCTCCCTGATTCCACGCCGACAACTTGCGCGTCAAGCATTCTCATCCGCGAAACGTTCAGCCTCTGGCGCTCCATGTCCTCGGTGCCCATGTAAACCACGCACTCCAGCCCCATCCGCGCCGCAACCGTGGCCGTCGCCACGCCGTGCTGTCCCGCCCCGGTTTCCGCCACGATGCGTTTCTTCCCCATCCGCGCCGTCAGCAACCCTTGCCCGATGCAATTATTTATTTTGTGCGCCCCGGTGTGCAGCAGATCTTCGCGCTTCAGATAAATGCGCGGGCCGCCCAAATGTTCGGTAAGCCGCGATGCAAACTGCAATGGAGTCGGGCGACCCGCAAAATTTCGCAGCAGATCCTCTAGCTCCGCGACAAATTTGGGGTCGCGCTGCGCGGTTTCATACGCCTTGGTTAATTCTTCCACCGGCGCCATCAGCGTCTCGGGGACGTAGCTCCCCCCATAGGGCCCATAGCGGCCCTTCGCGTCCGGCCAGGTTTGCGTAGCCGCGCTCATCCCACCGATTCCACCGCGCTCATGAACGCGCGCACTAGCCCTTGGTCCTTCTTCGCCAGCTTCACTTCCAATCCGGTGGCCACGTCCACCGCATAGGGCCGCGCGGTTTCAATCGCCTCGACAACATTCTCGGGAGTCAATCCTCCAGCCAGTACAATCCGCGCATATTTCGTGGCCTGGCGCGCCACACTCCAATCCAATTTCGCGCTCGCTCCGCCGTGAAATCCGCGGCGAAACCCTTCCAGCAGAATGGCGCTCGCGCCGCGATATCGTTTCAGCGCTTCCAGCTTAAATCCGCGCTTCACCGCCATCGCCTTCACCACCGGCCCTTGCGCGGCCAGCGCCGCGACCGCGCTCGGCGGCTCGTTGCCGTGAAGTTGCACTCCGCTCAAATGCAGGGAGCGCGCCAGCGCCGAAACTGCTGCGGGATCCCAATCCACAAAGACTCCAATCGCTGCCACATACGGAGGCAATTTCCGAATCATCTCCCACGCTTCCGACGGGGTCACCGACCTCGGGCTGGGAGGAAAAAAATTGAATCCCAGTGCGTAAGCGCCCGCATCCACGCACATCTTCGCGTCCGCCCAGCTCGTGATGCCGCAAATTTTCACCCGCACCATCTGATTTTCATTCCCCTGAGGCCAGCAGTGTCGCCAACTCATTCGCCGGGTCCGCTTGCGACATCAGATGCTCGCCTATTAGAAACGCATCAAATCCTGCAATGCGCAGCCGCTCGATTTGCCCTGCATCGTGGATGCCGGATTCGCACACCGTAATGGATTCCTCCGGCATCAATTCCACCAGATCGAATGAATTCTCCATCCGAATTTCCAGCGTGCGCAGGTCGCGGTTGTTCACTCCAATGATCCTGGCCCCCATCGCGCGCGCCCGATCCAATTCCGTGCGTGAGTGCACTTCCACCAGCGGCTCCATCCCCAACTCTTTCCCAAGCTCCAGCAACTCCGCCAGCGCCTCATCCGTTAGCGCCGCCACAATCAGCAAAAACGTGTCCGCATCCAGCGCCCTCGTTTCCCACACCTGCCAGACATCTACAATGAAATCTTTTCTCAATACCGGAATTCCAGCCGCCTTGCGCACCTCGCGCAAATCTTTTGCCGAGCCCTGAAAAAAATCCTCCTCCGTCAAAACACTCAACGCCGCGGCTCCAGCTTCCTCAAACGACGCCGCAAGCTCCACGGGACGGAAGTCCTCCCGCAGTACGCCCCGCGACGGCGATGCTTTTTTCAATTCCGCAATAATGTTTATGCCCGGCCGCGAAATCGCCGCGCCAAAATCACGCACCGGCAGCGCTTTTTTCACCGCCATGCGCAGCACCGCCTCGGGCAGCACCCGCTTCCGGTGCGCTATCGACGCCCGCCGCGCCTCCACAATCCGGTCCAGCACCGACCCGGATTTCGCTTCTTTTTCGGATTGCACTCCCGCCCCCATCGAAGCCCGCACAGAACATTTCCGTCTGCGTACCTGAATCGTCCATGCTATTCGCCGCTCCAATCGAAGTCAATTTGCCGCACGCCCATTTTCCGCATCTGCTTCGGCCATTTTGGGTGTGTCCGATTTTGCGACGGGCATTCCCACAAGCGGCCAGCGCACCCCACAAATCGGCTGCGCAGCGCCTCTAACCGTAGTATAATCAGCAAATTAGATTCCCCTCGGAAGGCCCGACAGTTGCGCTCTATGGGGACAGAAATCACATTTGTTAAAGGATATTCCCAATGGACATAGCCAGGCCCGATCAATCTAGAAAGCGGCGCATTCGCCGCATTCTCTATGGAGTCTTAGTCATCATAGTTCTCGGCGGCGTAACGCTGGGCTTGTCCCGTTTGCGCCCCGCAGCCCCCACCATGGATGGTTCCATCGCCTATGCTGGCGTGGTCACTCGCGGCAACATGGATATCGAAGTCCGCGGACTGGGTACTCTGGTTCCCGAAGACATTCGCTGGATTCCCGCGCAATCGAGTGCGAAAGTGGAAAAAATTCTGCTCCGCTCTGGCGCCAAGGTGAACCCCAACAGCGTCATCATT
>DATNHU010000270.1:0-4817 GCA_035604795.1 Candidatus Limnocylindrales bacterium | reverse complement strand
TGGGAGGAGTCTAGGTTTTGCGGTGTTGCCTTGACGGGATTCTTCAGTTTTTTCGCCTCTGGCGGCACAACCCATCCCGTATTATGCGCCGCGGCCCAGCCGGCAAACAGCAGGCTGGACGCCAACGCCACACCCACGGTGATTCCCTTCCCAAAGTAAGCAAATCTTCGAGCCATCACGCCTCCATTTGAAATACGAATTAAAGGCTCCATCCGCCTGTGAGACAGCAATCATTACATAAGACGCATGAACGCACGCGCGCGTTATCCTTAAGATTTTCCAATGGATTAGAGGTTCATGGCGGGCAAAGGTTACAAATCAGCGAAGGATCAACACCAAGAGCAATCCGTTGAGGGCAATGACCGCGGCCGCAACCAGCCAAGCGGACACGGTGATCCACCGGCGATTGGCGAATTCGCCCATCTTCGCGGGATCCCCAGTGAACTTTACCAGCGGAATAATGGCAAAGGGAAGTTGGAAGCTCAGGACCACCTGGCTGAAAATAAGGAGCTTGGTGACCGAACCTTCGCCCATGACTCCGATCACGATTGCGGCCGGAACAATGGCCAGGCTGCGCGTGATCAGCCTCCTCAACCACGGTTGCAAGTGAATATGAATGAACCCTTCCATCACAATCTGGCCGGCAAGCGTACCGGTAAGAGTTGAGTTTTGGCCGGAGCACAGCAGCGCGGCAGCAAACAACACACTGGCAAAGCTGGCGCCCAGCACCGGGGTTAGTAACTTATAGGCTTCGCCAATATCGGCGATATTGGTGAAGCCCCGCTGGTGAAAGGCCGCTGCGCCGAGCACGAGGATGGCGGCATTGATGAACAGGGAGAAACCCAGCGCGATGGTGGAGTCTAAAGTGGCGAAACGGATTGCTTCGCGCTTGTGGGACGCTCCGAAACCGAAGGCGCGGGTCTGCACAATGCTTGAATGGAGGTACAAATTGTGTGGCATCACCGTTGCGCCGAGGATTCCGATGGCCAGGTAGAGCATTTCCCGGTCGCGCAGAATCTGTCCGGTCGGCAGGAATCCGCTTGCGGCCTCCAACCACAGCGGGCGCGCAAAAAAGATTTCGTACGCGAAGCATCCCGCGATGGTGAGAATCAGCGTTACCACCAGCGCTTCAATCCAACGGAATCCGCGACCCTGAAGCGCCAGTACAATCAAAACGTCCGCGCCGGTCAGGATCACTCCGTAGAGCAGCGGAACATGAAACAGCAGCTGCAAAGCGACCGCTGATCCCAACACTTCCGCCAGATCGCATGCGGCAATCGCAATTTCGCAGATGATCCAAAGGAAAATTGACGTGCGGCGGGAGTAATGCTCACGGCAGGCTTGCGCCAGGTCGCGTCCCGTGGCAATCCCCAACTTGGCGGAGAGCGCCTGCAGGAACATGGCGACCAAGCTGCTCAGAAGCACCACGCTTAAAAGGGTGTAGCCAAACCTGGAGCCACCCCCCAGATCGGTTGCCCAGTTGCCGGGATCCATGTAGCCCACGGCCACCAGATACCCCGGCCCCGCAAACGCGAATAGCTTTCGCCAGAAGGACGCCTCCGCCAGAAAAGGAACTGTGCGATATACCTCAGGAAGGGACGGCAAGCCCGATGAGAACGCAGTCTTATGCGCTGCTGAGGGCACGGGCGGTGCATTCGGGGGCGTTTCTTCGATGGGTGCGGGAGTAACCGTCATAAAGTAACGGGAGATTGGATTAACTGCAATGAACTCACGATATAAACTAGCATTAACTACTGCGCGGGTCAAATATTTTCTTGCAGCTTGTGCAGCGAACAACACTCACCCGCCTGCTCGTCTGTTATACTTACGATTGATCCGGGAGGGATTCCGATGGACGAAGCCGCCAAGACACAGCAACAGGTTCAGATCAAGGCCGACGAAAAGGAAATGCTGGGCCAGTACAGCAATTTAGTGATGATTCACCACAACCCGGAAGAGTTCACTCTGAACTTCATCTATATTTTCCCCAATTCCACGCAGGGTGCGCCCCAAGGAAAACTAGTTTCCAGCATGATTATGAGCCCCGGACACGCCAAGCGCCTTTGGAGAGCGCTGGGAGAGAACCTTTCCCGCTACGAAGCCCAGTATGGCCCCATTCGAGAGACTCCTTCCCCTGTTCCAGCACCTTCTGTTGGGTTGGTTCAATAATTTTCCACGCTAAAATAATAAGCGCTGGACGTGCCATGATAGGCGGCGTCCAGCGCTTAAAAACTGTTTGCGCCAGTTTCTTGTCTTCGCGAGTCCCTCCTCCTTAACCGTTGAGCGTTCTTTCCGGAACGGCGGATGGGTCAATCACCCATTGTCCGCTGGGCTCCAGGAATTCCAAGCCGATGGCGAAGCCGACGTCGCGCAGCCTCTGGCAATAGGCCACCCTTGCTTTGGCGCGAAATCCACCTGGCAGAGAGGCAACCATCACGCGGTCCTCGATCCTCCAGGGACGCGAGGTGACCACGCGCGCGCCGCGAGCGCTAACGTTTTCGGTGAACGTGGTCTCGATTCCCGGCACTCGTTCGTTGCCGGAGATCTGGAGCGCCACCGCCATCGGAATTCTTTTTTCCAGGCGAGGTGCGATATCGCCCTCTTCAAAATCCCTCATCACCCCTCCGACACGGACCCTCGCTGCGGGCCCTGGTTAAAGGCAGACCGCGATGCGCGCCAAAGTAAGCACACCGTCGCCGTGACCCTTCATCCGATAGAGCGCGCGGTCCGCTGCACCCAACAATTTTTCCAAGGTGTCCCCATCATTCGGGTAAACGGCAACCCCGGCGCTCACCGCGAGGTGCGGAAATTCAATGTCCGCGGCAAGCTTTTCCCTGACGCGGCAGGCTACGCGTTCGGCGGCGTCCGCCCCTGCTTCCGGCAATACAAGAGCAAACTCGTCACCACCGTAACGTGCCCCGGTATCGGTCGCGCGGCAATGCATTCGCAGAACGTTGGCCAGCCTGCAGATGGCTCGTGTGCCCATCAGGTGGCCATACTTGTCATTCACTGTTTTGAGTCCGTCGAGATCGAACAGAACCACGGCAAAGGGGCGGCCGGTGCGGCGCGAGCGCTCGAGCTCGCTTTGCAAAGCGTTTACCAACGTCCGGTAATTGGCCAAACCGGTCAGCGGATCGGTGATTGCCATTCGGCGAACTTGATCGAACAATCGGGCGTTGTCCACCAGCGCGCCGCCAAGCAAAACTCCATAGCTGGAAACCTTCAACAGTTGCGCGAGCAGGCCAGGACCATCCAATTGCTGCACGGATTGTGAGGCAACCACGTGACAGATAACATTGATGATTGCTGTCCAGTAGAGCGATTTGTCGAATGCTGAGGAGGAGCGCTGCAATCGTTTGTAGAAGCCCACCGCCGCAATGCAGAACAGTGCGGCCGGAAGCATCTCCCAGGGCCGCGCCAAGAGCCAGGTGGGGTGAATCGAGATTTGCCATGGCAGTCCCAGAAAAATCGCGCTGGTGAGATAGCCCACGCCGCCAACGATGAAGAATGCAGCGGCAATTTCCTTGCCGGGTTCGCGAGCGTTTGGCAAGCGCCGTTCCACGAACAGCGCCAATAACAAAAGTAGCCCCAGAAGTGTACGGCTTACCATCCAGGGAAGTGGTACGCGCAATGGCAGTGGGGCGGCACCGGCCATCGCCGAATACAGATCGAGGTTGCCGCCGGCTTCCACAAGTGCGGCCAGCGCGAAACCCAATGCCAGGATCAGAGAGATTCGGTCGCGTGTGCCGCGGAAACGCACCAGAGCATTTGCTGAAAAAGTCAGTATCAGCAGACTCCCAAAAAGCGCGAGTGAAAGGAATTGAATCGGCTCAAACGACAAATGAAAGGAGCGCAACCATCCCAGCAGGATGACCGTGGCCGCTCCGCCGATAAACGCGAAGGGCCAGCGATAGGGCCTGAGCTTTTCGTTGATCAATAAAAGCATTCCCACAAGAGTCCTCAACGCCCAAGACAGAGGTCATCCAGTGCCACTAAAGTGCAACTTTGTGGCCAAGTGGAAGAGAACTTCTCAAATTCGTACTGCGCTGAAATTCATAGCGTTAGGGAATGGACCGATAGGAGGAGAGGTTCCCACTTGGGGTGGAAAGCGGCCAGTCGTGTAAATTAGTTACAAGTTGAGAGAGGAAATGCCCAACATCGAATCGGCTGTGTCGCTTAAGCATATCTTCCTGTCACTTGCCACGCGCAAATAACACTCTTGGACCAATTCCGCACATCTTAATTGGGACAAGAATGCCAATTCCGGATTCTAGGGTTTTGGCACGGGAGGAGAAAGTTCTCGGGCCTGCGAAACATCCTGGAAATTCACCGCTTTGTGCGCGCCGTCGCAAAACGGCTTATTCGCGGAATGGCCACAGCGGCAAAGCTTAATGGAGGTGCGACCGGCCAGGCCAAATTTATTTCCGGCCATATCAACAATCTCGAAATCGCCTTCGATCTGTATCGGTCCATTATCCCTGGGCGTAATTTTGGATGCGGCCATTGTTATCCCCCAATCAATCTTCTCAGCCTCTTCAATAGCAAGCTTTAATACTTTGGCATGGATGGATCCACTTCATCAGACCAGGCCAGGATCCCGCCCTTGAGGTTCCAAACTTTTCGGAAACCGGCCTTACGAAGAAACTCGACGGCTTCGGCAGATCGTTTCCCGCTCCGGCAATGTGCCACGATTTCGCGCGAGCTGTCCAGTTCGTTCGCGCGCCGCGGCAAATCACCGAGTGGGAGCAGGTATCCATTCAAATTGCAGATCTGAAATTCATGCGGCTCGCGAACGTCGAGGACAAACAAATCGTCGC
>DATNHU010000269.1:0-2021 GCA_035604795.1 Candidatus Limnocylindrales bacterium | reverse complement strand
CAGGGCTGTAAAGCGAAAATCGAATGTGTTGCTGCCGGGCGGTACGGAAGTGCGCCCGTTCCGAGCCAGCGCCAACTTGTTGGCCCATGCCTCCTCCAGCACCACTGGCGGAGGAAGGCGATTGCCCGCAGTTGGGTCAATAGCCACCACGCCGCGCAGGGTGGGGAACCATATCCGCCCATCGCTAGTTATCCAGCCTCCCGGGCTCCCACCATTGGATTCGGTGCTTCTCATGCCTTCCGCGGCCCCGTACGATACGGGTGAAAGGAAGGAGATTTTCCCATCGGCAAAGTCATTTAGCTCCTTCAGACTGAGGCGAAATACACTCTGATTGGAGCTGAACCAGAGATTGCCCTCGCCGTCCTCCAACAGGCCTAGCAGCAAGTTATCGGGCAGACCGTCTTGGGTCGTGATCGCCTTAAACCGGCCGTCCCGGAAACGGTTCAATCCCCCGCCGTACGTCGCCACCCAGAGAGTTCCGGTCGAATCCTGGTGAATGTCATACACGGAGTTACTCGACAAGCCTTGATTCCGGTCGTACGTCACGATCTCGTTGCCGCGCATGTACCTGAGCCCTTCGAGGCCGCCCAACCATAAGCCACCGTCTCGATCCTCGGCGATTGCGCGCACGTCGGAGATGCCGGGGACTTGTTCCAACTTTCCCTCACGAAAGCGGTACAGGCCGCCGGGACGGTCCTCGGTCAGCGCACCAATCCAGAGCATGCCCTCCCGGTCCTGAAAAATGATTTTCACGGCAGGTGCGTTAACATTGAAATGGCTCAGCACACCCGATCGAAGGCGATACAGGCCGCCGTACCCGCCGAACCACAGGTCGCCATCGCGTGTTTGGGCAACGGCCAGAACGTCCGCCACGCCCGGGACCAGATGAAACCGATGCCCATCGAACCAGTAGAGCAAATCTCCGCCCAGCCAGATGCGACCCTCCCGATCCTGAAACACGCTACTGAAGTTCGAGTCCGATAACCCTTCGTCTTTTCCGTAGGCTGTCAAGGGGGCTCGCCGGAGACGAATCAGCCCTCTTCCAGTGGTTCCAACCCATAGATTGCCTTCGCGACCCACGAACAGGCTGCGAACTTTGAGCAATTCGCCGGCATTCGCTGGTAACGGTAGTGCTTCGGGAGGACTGACCCTGCCATTTACAATGCGGCTGAGGCCGGCTGGCGTGCGCAGCAGCAATTCCCCATCTGCGTCCTCCGTCATAGCAAAGGAATACAAAAGAAGGTCGCTCGTCAACTCGCGGCGCTTAACCGACGGCAGCGGAACATCAGCGAATACGCCCTGGTAATAGCGCACTAGACGATACTGGTCACGAAGTGCAATCCAAACGCTTCCGTCACGAGCTTCGTGTACGAGAAAAACGCTGGGCTTGGCGGAATGCAGTGTCGCAATGGAGCCATCCGCTGCGAAACGCACAACATCTTGCCCGCAACGGAACCACATGCTTCCGTCCCGCGCCTGCAGAAAGAATTCTCGCACCGCTTTTCCGCGGTGAGTGGGATAGGGTTCCAGCTTTTTGTCGGCAAAATAGGCTACGCCCCCCGCTGCAGTGTTGATCCAGACCTGCCCTTCGACGTCGCCGCGGATCGACGTGACCCACTTATTTGGCAAGCCGTCGCGTTCAGTGTAGGTGGTGGCAACACTATCCTGCAGCCGGATGAGACCGCCATCCACAGTGCCGATCCACAATGCTCCGGAGCGACTTTCGTACAGTGAGAAAATCTCATCGCTGCCGAAACCTGGCGTATTCGCCGAATCGAAAAGCGTGAAGCGCTGGCCATCGAAGCGCGCGAGCCCCCCGAACGTGCCTATCCAGATATAGCCGCGGTGGTCCTGCAGCATCGCATTGACCGAGTTTTGTGGCAGACCCTGCTCGGTGTGCCAAACCCTCGTGACGTACTGCGGGGATTGTGATTGTGCGTGCATGGGAACGATCAAGAGATTAACAAGCAAAGGAGCCGCTCTCGCCAGTGACAACACGCAGGTGAGCCACGAGCCTGGCG
>DATNHU010000268.1:0-2977 GCA_035604795.1 Candidatus Limnocylindrales bacterium | reverse complement strand
TGGCCGGAATTCCTGCTCGTTTTGAAATTGGCTTTCCCCTGCCGGAGGATAAGACTGCGAGCGACATTCCCGGTTATCACTGCTGGGCGGAATTCTATCTCGATGGTATCGGATGGATTCCCATTGATGCTTCCGAAGGCTGGAAGCACCCCGACAAGCGCGACTACTTCTTTGGCGCGCACTGTTTCAACCGAGTCCAATTCTCGACGGGGCGGGACATCAGGTTGTCACCCGCGCAGACCGGCGATCGCCTGAATTATTTCGTCTATCCCTATGCCGAGTTGGGCGGAAAGCCTTATGAGGATCTCAGGACGCATTTCGCGTTCAAGGACATACCTTCAACCCAGACCGCACTGAATCAGTCGGGGAATTGATTGAGCGGCATTAACCGGGGTTTCATACAGATCTGAATGTGCCATCGGGGCACTCATTTCGTGCCCCGAAATCCGGCGGCTGCAAACAATTGTCACTGGTGCGGCACGACGCCCAACTGCGCAAACGTGATCATGTGGCCTCCCGGATCTTTATATCCGATTTCCTTCGAGCCATAGAATGTCGTGCGCACTGGCATGGAAACATCAACGCCCTTCATCGCCGCGATGACCTCGTCAAGATTGTCCACCTCCACGTACAAGAACGTGGGACCCTTCCGCGCCAACTGCGCGTGGGCCGGTACGTCCTTTTCGACGCTGGCATAGCTCTGGTACATCAATTCCACGTCGCCCTTTTTGAGGATAACGAACGCCAGCTTATTGCCGTCGGGCACCTCGACAGTTTTCTCAAAGCCCAGGCGGTCGACCCAAAATTTCATGCAGGGCTCCACATCTTCCACAAACAGCACAGCGGTTGCTTTCTTCACGGACATGGTCTTCTCCTTTTCCTGATGTACCCGCACGGTGTGCAGCGGGGCGAAGAATAATGCGGCGAGCGAGAGAGCGACAATTGAGATGCGCATGTTGAATTTTCTCCTTGCCAAATGAGCTAGTCTCATTTAGACTAGTTGAGAGTACGGGACCATCCTTTTCCTGTCAAGGAGATTGTTATGAAAAAAGAGCAACGCCGTTTGCAAGACCTGGTATCCATCGGCCCCGCGATGCTCCGGGATTTCGACCTGCTGGGCATCCACACCATTTCCCAGCTTGCACGTCAGGATCCCAGGAAACTTTACGATAAACTCTGCCGCGTCCTGAAGCAGCATGTCGACGTCTGCTGCCTGGACACTTTCTCCGCCGCCGTAGCGCAGGCGAAAAATCCGCAGCTTCCCGCGGAGCAATGCAACTGGTGGTATTGGAGCCGCAAACGAAAGGAACGCGATGCGCGCTAGGAAGGAAGGCGTTCTCACCACGCCGGACCTGGTGTTGCTCAGTCTTCTTGCGGAGCGCGCCATGCACGGCTACGAGGCCAACCTCGAGCTGGAGCGAAGGCAGGTGCGCGATTGGGCGGGAATTTCCCGCCCCCAGGTTTATTACTCGCTGGAGAAGCTCTCTCACCTTGGACTGATTCACACCGCTGGAAGCGACGAGCCTGCCGCCGGGCCGGAGCGCCGCGTGTTCGTCACTACTGCCAAGGGCCGCACGGCTCTCGCGGATGCGCTCGAGCGAGAAGACTGGACAACGGGCCGCGATCTCCCTGTGTTCGGCACTTGGCTGGCGCTCTCCTGGCAGGCGCGTCCGGGCGTGTTTCGGAAACAGTTGGCGCGCCGCGGGGAATTTCTGGAATCGGAGCTCGCCCGAGAGGAAGCCACAATTCGCGGAATCCACAAGGAGGTAGGGCACAAGTATCACGAGGCGATTTGGATGGTCACGCTGGTCATTCAGCAGATGAAAGTCGAACTGCGCTGGCTCCGCAGGCTTTCGCGCGAAATCCCTCGCCGCGCACCTGCACGACATCCTCAGCACGCGACCAAGCCCGCCCTATAGGAACAACAGGTCCACCTGCTGCGCACTTCGGCCGGTGGACCGGAACCCTTGCTTACAAAATCTTTATGGACTCCTTATGGCACCCTAATGAGTTTGGGAGTAAGTTTTCACATCGGGGGAAAGAAGTGGCCCTGCGGTGTGATTCTTTGCGGAGCATGCATATCCAGCTCTAATCCAGCGGTCGGCGTTCTGGTTTATCTACGAACAACCCATTTTGAGGGGAGAATTTCCATGACCAATATCCACAGGAGATTAATTGTCGCGGTTGCCGCTTGTTTGCTCGGACTGCTGGCCTGGCAAGCTCCAAGCTATTCTCAGAGCAACCAGAGCCCCAGCAATGGCCAGTCGGTGGTCCATGACGACAAAACGCCCCCGGTTCCGCCCGCAGGAGCCACGGTCAAGGACGACAGCGCTTCAAAGACCTCAGCCAAACCCACTACCGCCGAAATCCTCGCGGAGCTTGAGCAGATGCGCGCGCGGATTCAGGAGCTGGAAGCTCGTTTGAAGGAACAGAGCGGGGATGCGCCAACGCCAGCCCCGGCAGGATCGTCCGCAACGACGGCTGATGTGGCTCCCATCTCTCAACCGCCGGCTTCCGGCGTTGTGCCAGCGACCTCAAGCGCAATTTCGTCGAGCAAGTCTGTGGTGGTTCAAGCCGACCAGACTAAACCCGCCCCAACCGAACCGTTCGCCTTCGCCGATTTTACCTGGCTGAATGGCAGTAGTAGAACTTCAGAATCGCCGATGGATACAAAGTTTTTCACCCCGGAATTCCGAGCGGACGTGAGCTACATCGAAGATTTTAATCATCCATCGGACCACACTCTTGTTGGTTCCTCCGAGAGCGGAAGAACCGGCGAGGTGCAACTCCAGCAGTTGGGCGTCGGCGGGGATTTCCACGTCGGAAATGTCCGCGGGAGATTGATGACACAATTCGGGATGTATTCCACGATGACGCCGAGGAATGACGGAAGCCCGGGAGTCGGCCAATGGAATCTGGCCGATGCGTATCGCTATATTTCCGAGGCTTACGGCGGGTATCACTTCAATGTGCTGCA
>DATNHU010000267.1:0-14057 GCA_035604795.1 Candidatus Limnocylindrales bacterium | reverse complement strand
CTCTGTGTGCTCTGTGCCTCTGCGGTAAAGCTTTTGTTTTTGTCTTTCTCTTTCTCTTCTTTCCCTCCCCCATTAGCTCCGCCTGCGCCTTCTTGCTCAACTTCGCGAACACCAACTCTCTCGCCGTCCGCAGCAGTCGCTCCACTTCCGCCCTCGGCAACGCACCCTCTTCCTCCATCGCCACCCACATCGCCCGGGCCATATACGGCGCCGGAATGATCCCCTGCCTCTCCACCAATTCCGCGAACTCCTCCGGCCCGCACTTAAACGACAGCCACACCGGGGCAGGTTCCATGGGCATCACTGCAAACATCTTCCCACCGACCTTGAACACCAGGTCAATTTCCCACTGCACGTGCTCGGAAACGTTCGGCAGCGACAGACAGTATTTCCGGACCCATTCGATGTTCATGCCTCAAGGCCTACCTCAACAGGCCCCTCCTGTCCAACGAGCCGCTCATGTTTAACCTCATTTTGATGTGCAGAATTTCTCAAACCGCGCTATATTATGATGTTCAGCCTGTTGAACATCATATGTAGGCGGCCCAGCGTCCCTCCGTCGCCTGAATAAAGGGGTAAAATACACATTATGGGCACGGAAATCATAAACAATCAGCGCCTTCTGGACGAAACCGAAATTCACGAGTGGATTGAGTCTTTCGACGAGGTTCTCCGGGACAGTGGCCCCGAAGTCGCCATCCAGATTCTTCAGCGTCTGCGCGCGCACGCCCGGGGCGCGGGAGTGCATGTCCCTTTCACGGCGCGTACCCCCTACGTCAACACCATTCCCGTCCACCAGCAGCCTTTCTTCCCTGGTGATCAGGAAATGGAGCGCCGCATCAAGAGCCTGGTCCGCTGGAACGCGCTGGCCATGGTCGTCCGCGCCAACCGCGTTGAACATGGCATCGGCGGTCACATCTCCACCTACGCTTCCCAGGCTACGCTTTTCGAGATTGGCTTCAATCATTTTTTCCGCGCGCGCACCGAAGATTTTGAGGGCGACTCGGTATATTTCCAAGGGCACGCTTCTCCCGGTGTATATGCCCGCGCCTTCCTTGAAGGGCGCCTGTCAGCCGCGCAGCTTGAGAATTTTCGCCGTGAACTGAAGCCCGGCGGCGGCCTTTCTTCTTATCCGCACCCCTGGTTGATGCCCGATCTCTGGGAATTCCCCACCGTTTCCATGGGACTCGGCCCCATCATGGCCATTTATCAGGCTCGTTTCAGCCGCTACCTGGAAGATCGCGGCATCAAGCCGGTTACGGATTCAAAGGTCTGGGCATTCATCGGCGATGGCGAAACCGACGAACCGGAAAGCCTCGGCGCCATCACCCTGGCCTCGCGCGAAAAGCTCGACAATCTTATTTTTGTCGTGAATTGCAATTTGCAGCGCCTTGACGGTCCTGTCCGCGGCAATGGTCAAATCATCCAGGAACTCGAAGCCGCTTTCCGCGGCGCAGGCTGGAACGTCATCAAAGTCATGTGGGGAAGCGACTGGGATCCTCTTTTTGAGCAGGATACCGACGGCACCCTTGTCCGTCGCATGGGCGAAATGCTCGATGGCGAGGCGCAAAAACTCGTCGTCGAATCCGGCGCTTACATCCGCGAGCACTTTTTCGGCAGCGACCCGGCTCTGCTGAAAATGATTGAAGGCATGTCCGATGACTCGCTCCGCCGCATGCGCCTTGGCGGCCACGATCCGAAAAAAGTTTACGCCGCCTACAAAGCCGCTGTGGATCACCGAGGGTCGCCCACGGTAATTCTCGCCCGCACCATCAAGGGCTACGGCCTGGGCGAGGCCGGCGAGGGCCGCAACATTTCTCATCAACAGAAAAAATTGAACGAAGACGAGCTGCGCGAATTCCGCTCCCGTTTCGGCATCCCGCTCAACGATGACGACGTCGCCGAAACTCCTTTCTACCGCCCGCCCGACGACAGCCCTGAAGTTCAATATCTCAAGGCTCGCCGCGCCGAGCTCGGCGGCTACGTCCCCAAGCGCGCCGTCCGCGCCAAGCCGCTCGTTGCCGACCACGATGAGCTTTTCAAGGAATTTGCCGAAGGCAGTGAGGGTCGCGAAGTCTCCACCACCATGGTGTTCGTCCGCATGCTCAACAAAATGATGCGCGACCCCGAAATCGGCAAGCTCGTCGTCCCCATTGTTCCCGACGAGGCCCGCACCTTCGGCATGGAATCCCTCTTCCGCCAAGTCGGAATCTATTCCCACAAGGGCCAGCTCTACGATCCCGTCGACGTCCACACGCTCCTTTATTACAAGGAGGCCAAGGACGGCCAAATTCTCGAAGAGGGCATCACCGAGGCCGGCTCAGTTTCGTCCTTCATCGCCGCGGGCACGGCCTACGCCAACCTTGGCATCAACATGATCCCCTTCTTCATTTTTTATTCCATGTTCGGATTTCAACGCATCGCCGATCTCATCTGGGCTGCCGCGGACAGCCGTTGCCGGGGATTCCTTCTCGGCGGCACTTCCGGCCGCACCACTCTCGCCGGCGAAGGTCTGCAGCATCAGGACGGCAACAGCCACGTGTTGGCCCTGCCGGTCCCAAATCTTCTGGCCTACGACCCGGCATTTGCCTATGAAGTCGCGGTCATCATTCAAGACGGGATTCGCCGCATGTACAAGGAAGGCGAAAGCATCTTCTACTACATCACCGTGATGAATGAACCCTACGCCATGCCGGCAATGCCCGAAGGTTCGCGTGAGGGAATCCTCAAGGGCATGTATCTTCTGCGTCCATCGGAAAACAAAAAATCAAAGCTCCGTGCGCAACTCTTCGGCAGCGGAGCGATCTTGCTGGAAGCGCTTCATGCCCAGGAAATTCTCGATTCGCAATTCGGCGTCGCTGCCGATGTCTGGAGCGTCACCAGTTACAAGCAGCTTTACAACGACGGCCTCGACACCGACCGCTGGAACATGCTCCATCCCGGGGAAACTCCACGCGTCCCTTACGTCACGCAATCCCTGGCCGGCACCGAAGGCCCGCTGATCGCCGCCTCCGATTATTTGAAGGCGCTCCCCAATATGATCGGCAAGTGGACTCCGCGCCGCTTCGTCTCGCTGGGCACCGACGGGTTCGGCCGCAGCGAAAGCCGCGCCTCGCTCCGCGATTTCTTTGAGGTGGACGCCCGCTTCATCGCCTACGCCACCCTGGTCGAGTTGATGCACGAAGGAAAGGTCAAACCGGAGCTCGTCCAAAAAGCCGTCAAAGACCTGGACATCAATCTCGATAAGCCCAACCCGCGCACCACATAGTCCTTGTAGCTCAGGTCGCAGTGAAGACCTGAGGATGCTCGTAGCCGATCGCGCAAATGTGCCTGGCAACGGCGCCGATCCGGCGTGCTCCCAGTGCGTCCGGAGCTTGCCCTGAGCCCGCCGAAGGCTGCCTCTGCGGTGAATCTTTTCGTTTTTTCTCCTTCTCCCCTAGGGAACTTTTTCCCTCTAATCGGCGTATTCCTATTCATCGGTCCCAAGGGGTCGCGCCCATGTACACACTCTGGCAGGACGTCAAGTTCGCCTTCCGCACTCTCGCCCGCAATCCCGGCTTCACTGCCGTAGCGGTGCTCACTCTCTCGCTCGGCATTGGCTTAAACGCCACCGTCTTCACGCTCGCGAACGCTGTCCTATACAAGAATCTTCCCTTCCGCGACAGCGAACGCATCCTTTACATCTCCAGCATCAATCGCACCAACAGCGAAACCGACGACGCCTCTTACCCCGATTTTCTCGACTACCGCTCACAGGTGAAGTCGTTCGATGCCATGGCCGCCTTCACGGGCTACAACGCCGATATCAGCGACACCTCCAGCAACGCGCAGCGCTATCGGGGCACTCAGGTCTCTTCGCAAACATTTCCCATGATCGGCCAGCGGCCCGTCGCCGGCCGTGATTTTCTCCCCGAAGACGAACGTTCCGGGGCGGCTCCTGTCGCCATCATCTCTTACGGCCTCTGGGAAAATCGCTATGCCAAGAATCCCGCCATCATTGGCCAATCCATTCGCGTTAACGAAAAACCTGCTGTGATCATCGGGATCATGCCTCATGGTTTTCAATTCCCCGGTGACACCGATGTGTGGACGCCGCTCGTCCAGACCGCGGACATGCAGAAGCGGGAGAGTCGCGATTACACTCTCATCGGCCGCCTCGCCATCGGATCCAAATTGTCCAACGCAAGCGCGGAGATGGAAACCTTCTCTCGCCGTCTGGCCGCGGCCTATCCCGCGTCGAACAAGGACTGGAGCGTCCGCGTCCAGACCTTCAATGATTTCTTCAACGGCGGCCCCATCAAAGTAGTTTTCGGCGCCATGCTGGGTGCAGTGGGATTCGTCCTCCTCATCGCCTGCGCCAATGTCGCCAATTTACTGCTCGGCCGCGCCGTCGGACGGTCGCGTGAGATCTCCATTCGCTCCGCCCTGGGCGCCAGTCGTTGGCGGGTTATCCGCCAGTTGCTGGTCGAAAGCGTCATCCTCAGCATCGCCGGAGGCGCGCTGGGCTGGCTGGCCGCAATCTGGGGAATTCGTACATTCGACGCGGCGGTGATCCCCAATGGCAAGCCCGCGTTCATTCAATTCACGGTGGACTACCGCGTCATCCTCTACGTTGCTGCAGTCACCCTCGGCACCGGAATTCTCTTCGGACTGGCCCCCGCGCTCCGCCTCTCCAAGCTGGACATCAACGCCGCGCTCAAGGATGGCGGTCACGGCTCGAGCATCCTGCGCGGAAAATTCCTTTCCGCGCTGCTGGTGGTCACTGAAATGGCGCTGGCGGTCGTGCTTTTGGCGGGTGCGGGCCTGATGATCCGCAGCTTCTTGAAAATGTACAACGCGCCCGTCGGCGTGCAGGCCGATAACGTCCTCACCATGCGCATGCTCCTGCGCGACACCAACTATTCCGTGCCCGACGGCGTGGTCACGTTTCATCAGCGCCTGCACGAGCGCCTGGCCGCTCTTCCGGGAGTCGAATGTGTCGCCATCGCGACGAACTTGCCGGCCGGCGGCACCATGCGCTTTCCCTATGAGCTGGAAGAAAAGCCTCCTGTGGACGTGCGCAAGCGCCCGCAAACCGACGCCATCGTCGTCAGTCCGGGCTATTTCGACGTGATGAAAGTCCGCCCGCAGTTTGGCCGCACCTTCACGGAAGCGGATGGTGTCTCAGGCTTTCCCGTGGCCATCCTGAACAAGAGTTTTGCCGACACTTTCTTTCCGAATGAGGACGCGCTCGGCAAGCGCCTCCGCATCGTCAACGCTCCAGTTGGCTCGAAAGCCGGAACTCCTGCCACGCCGCAGGCCTGGCTTACTGTCGTCGGCGTCGTTCCCGACATCATCCAGAACGATCTCGGCAAGGGTCAGCGCGACCCCATCATCTACATGCCATTTCGCCAGTTGCCCATGCGCGGCATGTCGGTTGTTGCCCGCACCCGCGTTCCACCCGCCACGCTCGGTGACGCCTTCCGTCGCGAAGTGAAATTCCTCGACGCGGATTTGCCCGTGTTCAATTTGCGCACGCTCGATGATTTCCTGGCGCAGCGCAATTGGCCCTGGCGGGTATTCGGCACCATGTTTGCAATTTTTGCCGCCACCGCCCTGCTGCTCGCTTCGGTCGGACTCTACGCCGTCATCGCGCATTCCGTCAGCCAGCGCACTCAGGAAATCGGCATCCGGATGGCGCTCGGCGCCAGTGGAGCAAGAGTTCTGCGCTTGATCTTCATGCAGGGCATGCGCCAACTCGTCGCCGGATTGCTCTTCGGTCTGGCCGCCGCCTTCGGAGTCACTCGCGTCCTCAGCACACTCCTCGTAGGTATCTCGCCTACCGACCCGGTGACGTTCGCTTCCGTCGCTTTCATCTTGACCCTGGCAGGCGTCCTTGGCTGCATGATCCCCGCCCGCCGCGCCATCCGCGTCGATCCGGTCGTGGCTTTACGTCATGAATAACGCCCTCCACCACGATTAGCGGTCTCCTGTACCGCCGGGCTCCCGCCCGGCGCATTTCTTCCTTAGTGCAGTCCTGTAACCCGCCCCTATCGCTTTCTTTTCGATCTTTTCATTTCTTCCATCACAAATTTCCAATTTGAAATTCCTCCTCACTATCTCTATGTATGGGTTCTAGAAATTTCTCCCGACATGATTTCAAAACGAACTCATAACGACTAAGAACTTCGCGCGAACTCTCTGCCTCCCTCGCATTCCGTTGTTGAGATAATAATTTTCCCGGAGGTGCCAATGGGATCACTCTGGTTTGATATCCGGTTTGCTGCTCGCACGCTTGCGAAAAATCCAGGCTTCACGGTCATCGTGGTCCTTACCCTCGCCCTCGGCATCGGCGCCAACACCGCAATCTTCAGCATGGTCAATGCGGTTTTGCTTCGCCCGCTCCCCGTTCACGACCCGCAGCAAATTGTCGCTGTTGCCATCCAACAGCAGGATGCCCCCATAGGCTCCTCAGGCTTTTCCTACTCCGAATTCAGTGATTTTCAAGATCAATCCGCCAAGGTAATTGACTTGTTTGGCAGCGCGATGGATCTTGTGGATCTCAGCGCGGATGAAAGGGCGGAACAGATCGGTGTTTCCTTCGTAACAGGGAATTATTTCCCGGCTCTTGGCGTGAAGCCTGTCCTCGGTCGTCTGATCCTTCCTCACGAAGCGGAGACTTTCGGCGAAGAGCCAGTTCTTGTTTTGGGCCACTCGTATTGGCAAAGAAGATTTGGGAGCGACCCTGGCGTGTTGGGTAAACGTGTTCGCGTGAATGGCAGGGGGGCGACGATTGTCGGCGTAGTGCCCAAGGAATTCGGTGGCATGTACTCAGTTTTTGAGATGGATGGTTATTTGCCTCTGAGCGCGGTTCCTGCACTGGAATCGAGGCCCCGATATCAAGTGGATCGCAACTCAAGGCAGATTTTAGCTTTCGGCAGGCTCAAGCAGGGAGCGACTCTCACCGATGCTCAGAATCTGGTTAATGTGGTCAGTGGCCGGATCTCAGAACAATACCCCGCAACTGATAAGGGATTCATTGTGAAGATCGTCCCAGAAAGACTCGCTCGCCCTCAGCCATATGCAAATAATGGCTTCCTCCTGATCGGAAGCCTCTTTCTAGTCTTTGCCGGGCTCGTCCTGCTGATCGCCTGCACAAATGTTATGAACATCCTTTTCACGCGTGCGTCAGGACGTCAGGGCGAAATGGCAGTCCGCGCGGCTTTGGGAGCAAGCCGAATGCGCCTTGTTCGTCACATGCTCGTGGAAGGATTTCTTCTAGCGACGCTCGGGGCTTTGGGGGGAATTGGACTGGCCCAAGTTGCAACCAGCTTGGCCCGATTAATTCATGTGCCGAATCTTTCGATTCGGCTCGACTTCAGCTTCGATTGGCGTGTCTATACGTGTGCCATCGTTGCCGCTGCATTCGCGGGGCTTTCTTCGAGTTTAACCCCGGCATTGCGCGCCTCCCGCGCCGATCTGAACAGAGTCCTCCATGACGGCGCAAGAGGCGGCTCCCAAGGAAAGACGCGCCAGCGAGTTTACGGCGACCTCGTCGTCGCCCAAGTCGCTTTTTCCGTGATGCTCCTAATCGTTGCAGGTCTTTTCGTTCGCAGCCTCGGTCGAGCTCAAGGAATCTATTTGGGTTTCGATCCCAACAACGTCCTGAATGTAATTACGGATACTCATGACCCCGGATACGATCAGGCTCGGTCGGTGAATTTTTACCGCGAACTGGAAACTCGGATCCGGGCGTTACCCGGCGTGCAGTCGGCCAGCCTGGCTTCTAGCATTCCCATCGGGTATTTCCCGAGCAAGTCGCAGGTTCACATCGAAGGATGGTCCGCAAGCGCGGACCAGCAAGTTCCTCCGGTTTTAGTGAATCACGTGAACGCCAGCTATTTCGACACGATGAGAGTCCCGTTGCTGCGCGGTCGTGCCTTCCGAGCTTCCGACGACGCGACATCTCCCATGGTTGCGATTGTGAATCAGACCATGGCGCGGAAATTCTGGCCTGGCCAAGATCCTCTCGGCAAGCGATTCAGCATGCAAAGCTTGTCAGGACCATTCAACACGGTCGTGGGCATTACCCAGGATGGCAAATACACGACTGTCACGGAAGACCCCCAGCCATACTTCTATGTTCCGCTGAAACAGAACTACGTCTCGCGCCAGGTCTTGCAGATTCGCTCGACCGTCCCGCCGGAATCGCTCGTTTTACTGGTGCAACAGCAAATCAACTCGTTTGCAGGCGAGGTGCCCATCCTGAATGTTCAAACGATGAAAGAGTCACTTGCTGGCGGCACTGGTTTTTTCACGTTCCGGCTCATCGCCTCTCTGGCTTCTCTCATGGGAGTGATTGGCCTGATCCTGGCCGTAGTTGGCGTCTACGGCGTCGTTTCATTTTCCGTGAGCCAGCGCACTCGTGAGATCGGAATCCGGACGGCGCTCGGTGCAAGTCCATCAAACATCTTCGGACTTATTTTCGGGCGCGGATTCAAACTGGTGACTATCGGAGTTCTCGCGGGTGTGGCTGCAGCATGGGGGCTCACTCGAACCATGTCGCACCTGTTGGTGGGAATCAGCGCGAGTGATGCGTTTACATTTGTTGGCGTGTCATTGCTTCTTACAGTAGTGGCATTGTTGGCGTGCTACATCCCTGCGCGGCGCGCCATGCGAGTAGATCCCATTGCGGCTTTGAAATGCGAATAGCTCCTTACGGTGCGCTGGGAAGTAAAGGATGCGGAGAACACCAGCATTCGAATCAAAACAAGTAGCGAAATTCCCCTGACCCCAAATATATTTTTTCAAGTTTCGGCAGATTTCTCTTGACGGCAATTACTGTAATTGCTAACTTGAATTGAAAGCTAGGCCTCCAGTTTTACCCGCTCGGATCAGTTCCGCAGTGCCCCGTGAAAGTTCGCGTGACCGCTTGAAATGACAAGGAACTCAAATGAAATGAGGAGCTTAAATGAGAACGCCCATAAGTCCTTTTGAATGATATTCATTGGACGATCGCTGCCCATAACTCGTTTAGAATGATATTCATACGAAATCGATGGGGGAGGGGGAGGGCAGCAACGCCAAGGTTAACTTGAAGACCTTGGCTACCTATGGACATCCCCAATTGGTCCGGACACCCAGTAAAGCTGGTCGGAATGCCATGTAGGAGTCGCAGCTTTGAATCCGACAACCGCTTCGCTATCATCCGGCGTCCCGTAGAATTGCAGCATCGAGGTGAGCAATGAAGCGTGCAGACATATTTAGCAGAACACGAACAGGCGCATTAACCGCGCTCGCGGCGGTAATCGCGCTGATCGCGATGGCTGCGCCGGCGCGCGCGCAAATTCGTCAGCGCGAGCCCAACTCGGAATACGCCGCGCGGCGTGAACGCCTGCGTGCGCAAGTCGACGCGCCCGTGGTGATTTTCGGCTACACAGGAAGGGAGAGCGCCAGCGAAGCCTACGTCTTCAACCAGGACACGAATTTTTATTATTTGACAGGACACAACGAAGAAGGCGCCGCGCTGCTGATCATCCCGAATGGCGCAGCGGCAAAAGGTTGGACTGGCTCCAATGAAGTTTTCTATCTTCCTCCGCGCAACCCCGCCCTCGAGCGATGGAACGGCCCTCGCATCGGCCCGGACGATCCCGGCGCACACGAAAAAACCGGATTCGCCGAGGTTCGCCAATTCTCCGCACTCGTCGCGGACTTGAAAACTCTCGCCAAGAACCATTCCACGCTTTACACGCTGTTGCCCGGCCGCAACGATGCGGGTTATCCGCATTTGCAAAATTGGACGGACTGGCTGGCCAAGAACGATCCTGACGTCAAGCTCGTGCAAATCGCGCCAAAGATTGGGGCGCTCCGGCAGATCAAATCGCAAACGGAAATCGCACTGCTCACACGCGCCATCGAGCTTTCCGTGGACGCGCATCTGGCCGCGATGAAAATGATGTCTCCGGGCTTGATGGAATATCAGGTTGCCGCGCGAATGCTGGAAATCCATCAAGCGGGCGGATGCGAAACCGAAGCCTATGCGCCCATCGTCGGCGCGGGATTTAATTCCACTGTACTGCATTACGACAAGGTCGGGGCGCGCATCGAAGATGGCGACATCGTGGTTCTCGATGTCGGCGGACAATTCTCCGGCTACACCGCGGACATTACGCGCACGCTTCCTGCCAACGGCAAATACACTTCGCGCCAGCGCGAAATCTACGATGTCGTTTACGGCGCGCAACAGGCCGCTCTTGCCGTCGTCAAGCCTGGCGCGCATTTTGGCGGCGCGGGCGGCTTGCAACAAATCGCGCGCGATTACATGGACGCCCACGGCAAAGATTTGCACGGCGCGCCGCTCGGAAAATATTTCATCCACGGGCTGGGCCACCATCTCGGACTGGACGTGCACGACGCCGGCGATCCCGGCAGAACGCTCGAACCCGGAATGGTAATCACCATCGAGCCGGGTATTTACATCCCGGAAGAAAAAATCGGCGTGCGCATCGAAGACGACGTGCTGGTCACCGAAACCGGCTACAAGTTGCTCACCGAGCGGCTGCCGCGCAGCGCCGATGATGTTGAAAAAATGATGGCCCAGGGAAAGTCGGGTTCGCGCTAGGCATTGCCCCGGCGCGTTGACCGCGCCCGCGAAGCGCCGCTATAATGAAGATTCACGTTGCGCGCCGCTCCCCGCGGTGGCCCAACGGCAAAACAGCCGGCTTCATTGCCTGCCGTTTGACCCCGAAAGAGAGAATCAGGAGCCAGCGAACATGGTAAAGGCGACTCAACTGCGCCCCGGAATGATCGTCGTGCACGACGGCGAACTGTACACCGTTTTCAGCGTGGACCACCGCACACCGGGCAACAAGCGCGGCTCCATGCAGACCAAAATGCGCAACCTGCGCACCGGAAATATTATTGACTACCGGTTCCGCGCGGAAGAATTTCTGGAGCGCGCCGTGGTGGACGAAATCGAGCACCAGTATTTGTACACCGACTCGGGCGGCTTCCACTTTATGAACACGGAAAATTACGAGCAGATTTCACTGACGCCTGAAATCGTCGGAGACGCCGCGTATTATTTGAAGGGCGACATGAACGTGGAGATCGAGTTTTACGAGGGCAAGCCCATTGGCGTCGCGTTGCCCGACACGGTTGACCTGCAAGTGATCGAGACCGAACCCACTCTGCAAAAAGCCACCGCCAGCGCGGTAATGAAGCCCGCGAAACTGGAGACCGGGCTGACCATCAACGTGCCGCCGTTCATAAACAACGGCGATAAAATTAAGGTGGATACAACGGAAGCGCGGTACATTCAGCGCGCTCAGTAGATTTGTCGCGGGGAATTACTCAAGGAAACTTATCTCAACAGCTCTTCTTCGGCCAGGGTCATTTCACGCAGGCCCGGCGCAACTTGCAGCAGATTTTCCAGCTCATTCACCAGTTGACGGTCCCACCATCCGCGTTTGCACTCCTCGCGCAAAATCGCAAAGGCTTCCTGGTGTGAAAGCGCCACGCGATAGGGCCGCTGCGTGGTGAGCGCGTCGAACACATCCACCACTTGCAGGATGCGCGCGGTAAGGGGGATTTCGTCGCCGCCCAAATGATCGGGATATCCGGTTCCGTCGCGATGCTCGTGATGGTGGCGAATAATGGGCAGCACCATGCGGAAGGATTTCAGCGGCGCGCAGATACGTTCGCCCACCACCGGATGCGTTTCCATTACTTTGCGTTCCTGTTCGTCGAGCGGCCCGGCCTTGAGCAGGATTTGTTCCGGGACGGCGACCTTGCCGATGTCGTGGACGATGCCCGCGCGGCGCAGAGCCACACGCTGGTCTTCGGGTAATCCCAGTTGCGCGGCAAGCGCCGCGGAATATCGCGACAGGCGGTCGCAGTGACCTTCGGTGTAAGGATCTTTGGCCTCGATGCTGCGCGCCAGCATGAAGAGCACAGTTTCGGCGCTTTCCAGCTCATCGGTGAATCGCTTCAGTTTGAGCAGCGAGCGCACGCGGGCCATCAGCTCTTCGCGGCGCAGCGGCTTGTGGATGAAGTCGTCCGCGCCGCTTTCGATGCCCTCGACGCGGCTTTCCGGATCGACCAGTCCGGTGATGAGCACCACGGGAACCAGGCGGGTTTCGGCGCGCGACTTGATCTCGCGGCAGACGGCGAAGCCGTTGCGCCCGGGCATGAGCACGTCCATCAGTACTAGATCCACGGAATGAACCGCCAGCGCTTCGAGAGCGCGGTCGCCGTCTTCAGCGCAGATGACCCGGTAGCCCTGCGCGCGCAGCATGAATTCCAGCGCTTCGCGCACCTCCTGGTTGTCATCAGCGAGCAAGATTGTTTGCGGTGTTTCCGAAGACGACAAAACTTACCCCCCTGCAAATCCGGCAAACTCAATTGAAGTTCGTGTTCGGGACTAGTACCTTGAAAAACAATCCCTTTGACCCGAAGGGTGGGGAAACAAAGCTAGCAACCATCGCCGGACGTGTCAAGCAATACGAATGAAAATTTATTGCGCGATTGGAAACAATTTGCAGAGCGATAGGAAAACTATAATTCACTCCGACCGGGTTGAGATAAATGGGCACTCGTCCCACTGCAGTCCATTTGCCCTTTAGCGTCCGCAATCATGGATATGAACGTATATAGAAATATGGTAAATACTCAAGCACTTTTACCACTACGAATAATTGATCCGAACTGAGCCCTAATTCAAGGCCTAGGAGTTTTCCACTCGGATTGCAGTAGCTCGTAAAGGGAAATGATTCGGCCGCGGCCTGGGACTTCTTCTTCGCTCACGAATTGAAATCCAAACTTTTGAAGAATATGTTCAGAGATGGCGTGGCCCTTTTCCACGTCCGCGAAAATGCTGGGAAGCTGAAGGCGATTGAATCCAAAATCGAGGAAGGCTTTGGAGGCTTCCGAGGCGAGGCCCCGCCCCCAATAGGGGCGCGCAAAGTAATAAGCGAGATATTTCCTTTGGTCATTCCCGGGCGCGCTGAGGCCACAGCATCCAATGTATTTCCCATCTTCTTTGAAGACGGTTGCCCATAATCCATAAGTCTCGCTGGGATTTCCGAGATACCCACTTCGGAAACGTTTCACGGATTCGTAGATGGACCATGCTCTTCCGCCTACATAGCGGCGGACTTCGGGGTCGGTGTGCATGGCGATGAAGGCTTCTTCGTCTTCAATATGGTGAGAGCGGAAGAGGAGGCGAGGTGTTTCGAGGGAAAGCATGGTGGTGGGCAGTGGTTGAGACTGAACTACCTCCGCGACAATTTCAAGTGGAGGCAATTCCCCAGAAATAGCCTCAGGGCCATCGGCGCACAATGCGGGCCGCTGCGCCATAAGCAATTGGTGAATCATCCTAGGGGCAGCGCGCTGATTGCTTGCTGCGGTTGGGAGCGGCTGTTAGAATTGTGGATTCTTTTACCGCTCGGAAACAATCCAATGCTGTAGAGACAGGTGTGCAATGCCGCCGGAAATGCCCGCGCGGCAAGGATTTACGGGAGGGTGGCTTGGCGACGACTGAATCCAGCAAATACGACCTGGCGATTATTGGAAGCGGGCCCGGAGGGTATGTGACGGCGATCCGCGCGGGGGAATGGGGTTTGAAGACGGTCGTGATCGAGAAAGACGGTTACCTGGGCGGGACGTGCCTGCACGTGGGATGCATCCCGACCAAGGTACTGCTGCACACCGCCGATATTTTGGACGAACTGCAACATGCCAGCGATTTTGGGATTGAGGTGAAGGATTTCAAGCTGGACTGGAAAGCGGTGCTGGCGCGCAAAACCCGGATTGTGAACAAGCATGCCAAGGGCATCGAGTTTCTATTCAAGAAAAACAAAGTGGATTCCGTGACAGGCTGGGGGCGGATCGCGGGGCCGGGGCGCGTGTCGGTGGAGAAAGATGGCCAGACCACGGAAATTACGGCGAAAAACATCATGTTGGCGACCGGCTCGTCGGCGCGGTCGCTGCCCGGCGTGAATATCGACGGAAAGACGATTTTGAGCAATATCGAAATTCTGGAACTGCCGGCGGTGCCGAAATCGTTGGTGGTGGTGGGG
>DATNHU010000266.1:0-5988 GCA_035604795.1 Candidatus Limnocylindrales bacterium | reverse complement strand
CTGAAAAAGGTCGGCCGCATGGGAATCAAGTCTCTAATTTATTTTGAGGTGGTTACAACGATTGCGCTGTTTATTGGGCTGGCAGCGATTAATCTGAATAAGGCGGGCGTGGGAGTGACGCTGCCCGCGGCCGCTCCGGCAGCCCAGGTGGCGGCGACTCGCCCAACCGCAACGGAAATTATCCTGCATATTTTCCCCGAGAACATCGCGAAATCCGTAGCCGAAAACCAGATCCTGCAAGTGGTCGTATTCAGCATGATCTTTGGAATCGCCCTGGCGATGGTGGAAGAAAAGAAGCGCAAGCCGATGATGGCCTTCACGGAAAGCCTGACGGAAGTGATGTTCAAATTTACGAACATCGTGATGCTGATGGCGCCGGCCGGCATCGCCGGCGCGATTGCCTACACCATAGCGACGACCGGATTTAGCGTCCTCTACAATCTCGGTCAACTGGTGGCGACTTTCTACGCCGCGCTCCTCCTGTTTGTGTTTGCGGTGCTACTGCCCTCAGGTTGGATTGCCCGCGTTCCGATGAAGCAATTCTCACGCGCGGTCACAGAACCTGCGACCATTGCGTTCAGCACCACCAGTTCGGAAGCGGCGCTGCCCCGGGCGATGGAATCGATGGAGGCATTCGGGGTGCCGCGGCCGGTGGTGGCGTTTGTCATCCCCCTGGGCTACAGCTTTAATCTGACGGGCTCCACGCTCTATTTGGCGCTGGCCTCTATATTTGTCGCGCAGGTGGCGGGTATGCACCTCACGATTGGCCAGCAATTGGTGATGATGCTCATGCTGATGCTTACCAGCAAGGGAGTGGCGGGAGTTTCTCGCGCTTCCATAATTATATTGCTGGGGGCGTCGGATCAGTTCGGACTGCCCAAAGAGCCGATCCTACTTTTGTTGGGTGTGGATCAATTCCTGGATATGGGCCGCACAGCAGTAAATGTAATTGGGAATTGTCTGGCCTCGGCGGTAGTGGCGCGATGGGAAGGCGAATTTCGGACGGAAAAACCTTCGCCTTCAGCGGTGGAAGCGATTGCGGAATAAGCAAGAACTGGAAAGTGGCGTTATGAAATCAGAATGGAAGACAGAACGGAATACGCCTCGCGCCCGGCGCGGTTTTGTGCCGGCGTTATTGGTTTGCTGCATCCTGTCTAGTCTCTCAGCAGGCCGCTCGACCATTGGCCAAGACGCCCAGCCGGATTGGGCCGCGGAAGGGCGCGCGTGGTGGGCGCATGTGCAATATCTGGCCTCTGATGAAATGCGAGGGCGCGAGACCGGAACTGATGATTACCGCAAAGCCGCCGATTACGTTTCCCAGAAGTTCGCGGAGGCCGGCCTGCAACCCGCGGGCACCAAGGGATTTCTGCAAGAGGTGGATTTTGACGTTCGCCAAATTGATGAGGCTCACTCCAGCCTGGCGCTCGTCCACGATGGAAAAACTGAAGAGTTGAAGTTGGGCGATGATGCCACTCTGCGCGTGTCCGGTGAACCGGCTGAATATGTCCGGGCGGGCGCGGTTTTTGTGGGGTACGGCTTTGCCGTGCCGGAAATGAATTACAACGATTTGGCGGGCCAGGATTTGCATGGAAAGATTGCTGTGTATCTTAGCGGCGGGCCCAGCGCGATTCCCGGCCCGCTGAAAGCGCACTACCAGTCCACGGGCGAGCGGTGGGCAGCTTTGCGCCGCGCCGGGGCGATTGGCGTGGCGATAATCGGCAACCCGAAGAATTCGGATATTCCGTGGGAACGAGCGGCGCTGGCGCGCACGCAGCCCTCCATGAGCCTGACGGATCCGAAGCTGGTGGAGACGCACGGGATGCAATTTGCCGCGTCTATCAACGCCGCGCTAGCCGATAAGTGGTTCGCCGGGACAGGCCATACCATCGCGGAGCTGCTGGCAGCGGCCGACGCGGATCGAGCGCTGCCCCACTTTCCATTGACTGTCACGGTGCAGGCGCGAATCGGCGTGATTCGCCGCAAAGTTTCGGCGCCAAATGTGATTGGAGTTTTGCCGGGCTCCGATCCGAAGCTAAAGGGTGAATATGTGGCGATCAGCGCGCATCTCGATCATCTAGGCGTGGGCATGCCGATTAACGGAGACAGCATTTACAACGGTGCGATGGACAATGCGTCCGGTGTGGCGTCGGTGATAGAAATTGCCGCACATTTCAGAAGAGACGGCATTCACCCGAAGCGCTCGATACTTTTTATCGCGCTAACCGCGGAGGAAAAGGGCGACCTGGGGTCGGAATATTTTGTGGCGCATCCGACCGTGGACCGCAAACAAATCGTGGCCGATATCAACATGGATATGTTCCTTCCGCTCTTCGCACTGCGTTATCTGGAAGTGCAAGGGCTGGACGAATCCACGCTGGGCGACGATATCCGCGCAGTATGCGAATCGCAGGGAGTGATCGTGCAAGCGGATAAGGAGCCCAACCGAAACCGGTTTATTCGCAGCGATCAATATAGTTTCGTGAAAGCGGGGATCCCAGCGCTGGCCTTCAAATTTGGATGGGTGAAGGGTACCCCCGAGGAAAAAACATTTCAGGAGTGGGTGCGTACGCGATATCACGCGCCTTCGGATGATCTGGACCAGCCCGTGGATGCCGCCGCGGCGGCGCAGTTCAATCACATTCTGGTGCTGCTGGCCACCCGTGTTGCCAATGCCGACGGGCGCCCAACGTGGAAGCCCGACAGTTTCTTCCGGCGTTTTGCGCAATAGGATGGAGAAACTTTCGCCCGTGAGCGGGTACTATTGAGCGATCAGCAGGCTTTGTGCGAACGGCCACTCATAGTCCACCCACTGCGCCTTGCAGTGGAAGCCGGCGCGATTGGCCATGCGGACCACTTCCACGCAATTGAATTTGTGGCAGCTTTCCGTCCAGATGGTTTCACCCTTCGCCAATGAAACGCTGCATTGCGCCACCGGAATTCTGACTGTCTGTGAAACGGTGGAGCGCAAATGCATTTCGATTCGGCGATGCTCGCCATCCCAAATCGCCTGATGGGCAAAGTTTGCCAGATCAAAATCAGCGGCGAGCTCCTTGTTGATGCGCGCCAGCATGTTCAGGTTGAATGCGGCAGTTACGCCCGCGGGATCATCATAGGCAAGCAATAAATCCCGGATGGATTTCTCCAAGTCCGTGGCGAGCAGCAAGGCGTCACCCGGCCGCAAGACTTCCCGAATTTGACGGAGAAAGAGTTCTCCTTCCGGCCGGTCAAAATTTCCGATGGTGCTGCCCAGGAAAAGCGTGAGCAAACATTCGCCCGGCCCGCGCCGCGATGCCACCTCGGTCAGGCCGTCAAGGTAGGACAGCTCTACGGGAATCACGTCGACCGAATCCAGGCAGCCAAGTTCCGCGCGGCAACGCGCCAGCGCGGTCGCAGAAATATCAATGGGGAAATATCTGGTAGCTTGCCGTTGCGAGAATGCTTCCAGCAACCAGCGAGTGTTCACCCCATTGCCGCTTCCCAATTCGGCGATGAGGACGGGACGTGGAAGCATTTGCGTGATTTCCTCGGCGCTCTTCCGCATCACCCTGCCGCCCGCGCGATTCAGCCCGTATTCAGGGAGCAAGCAGATGGCTTCAAACAGTGCAGAGCCCAGGTGGTCATAAAGATATTTTGACGGCAGCTCTTTCTGACCGGCACGAAGCAATCCAGCGCGCACGTCCGCCGCGATGTCGCCCTTGCGACCGGCAGTGATCCCCGGCATTGAAAACATTGTGGTGGTTTGCATTTCTTACTCCGAGACGCACCTGAACTTGGAATAAATGTACGGATAGTGTGGCTGGAACCAGTTTCGGAATGATCGCCGCAGAAGCGCCGCGGGCGTCCTCGGCGACCCGCCCTTCATTACAAAATGCTTTGAATCAAAAAAATCCGCCGAATACCCGGCATAAAAAGGGAACGCGGCAAATCCGGGAAACGGAGCGAACGTGGTCGAAGTCCATTCCCAACCGTTGCCCAGCAAATCCGCAACTCCAAACGCGCTCTCACCTTTTGGATGCGCGTGCACGGGCGTTGGATTCCATTTCGTCGAGTCGAAATTCCCGAACTCTTCGTGCGGAAATTCTTCGCCCCAGGGGAATGAACGCTCGGCTCCAGCTGGTGTTCCGTAAGCCATGCGGTGCCACTGTGCTTCTGTTGGCAATTTCTTGCCGGCCCAGCGCGCATATGCGGACGCCTCTGCGTGGCTGACATACACCGGCCATGCGAGCGGCAGGGGAATGTCAGCAAAAATTGTTCGCAAGCTCCAAGCCTCATCCCCCTTTGACTCCGGGCCATGCCGCCAAAAAAAGGGGTGCGCGACATCTTGTTTCTCTTTCCAAGCCCAGTCGGCGTCGGACCATAGCGAGCGGTCCTGATAACCACCGCTGCGGACGAATTCCAAGAATTGCCCATTGGTCACGGGACAGGCATCGGCGCGAAATTCCGGCACGGAAATTCGTTGCTCTTCAAATTCATTGTCCCAGCCAAATTTTCCACTGCCGCGGAGCTGGCCGAGCGTGGCAATCCCGGCGGGGATGAAAACCATGCGAGGTTGCGGGGAATGCGCCTGTAAATCGAGACGTTCCTCCACGCGCACTTTCTTCTCAAATGGAAGCTGGTGGAGAAGGTAGGCGACCGTTTCCGCGTGCATCAGGCGGTGTTCCACTGCAACGTGAAGCAAAGAGCCATCGGCAAGTGCGGGATGAGCGCGCGATTTGCTCAAAAAATCATCGAGTTCACCGCGCACGCGCGAAACGTATGCACGCACGCGCGTTTCGACGGGCCAGTCGGAGGGCTGATCGCTGGGAAGCTTGCCATCCACAGGATCAATGCCGAAGGCAAAAAGCTTGTCGAACCCTGGATCAAAAGATGGAAGATCCGCGGCGCCGCGCGCAATAAGATTCCAATCGAAGGCTTCGAGGTGCCCGAGATAGAAAATGAGCCGGTGACGTTCCGGAATCGTCCGTTCATATAGCGCACCGGGCTGAACGATTGCAAACAGGCGGTCGGTGAGTTGGCGAGCGCCATCCATGCGCGATCGTAGGATGGTGTGCTGAGAGTCCGGCGCGATAGCGGGAACGGTCATAAGGGAGCCCCGAGCGGGGAGGGAGGCTAATTATTACTTGGGTCGCGCGGAAAATTCAAGTCTCGAGGGGAGCACGGCCTGAGCCGGACCTGAGGAGTCCTGCAAGTAAATCCCGGAATGCGGCGAGATTAAATTACGAGACTTTTTCCTGCGCGTAGGCCTGATATTCTTCATAGGGCCCTTTGAAATCGTCAATGGGGCCGGCGCCAAAGTGCCAGATGCGCGTGGCGACTTCATCAATCACGTCGTGGTCGTGGGTGACCAGCAAAACTGTTCCCTCGTATTTCTGCAGAGCAATGTTCAGCGCATTGATGGATTCCAAATCCAAGTGGTTCGTAGGTTCGTCCAGCACCAGCACATTCGGCTTCTGCAGCATCAGTTTGCAGAAAATCAGCCGCGCTACCTCGCCGCCGGAAAGCGCGCGAGTGGGCTTGAGCGCATCGTCACCACTGAACAGCATTTGCCCCAGCAATCCGCGCAATTCTTCCTGAGTTGCCGCGGGATTGAACTGGTGCAGCCACTCGATCGTTGTGAGGCCCTTGGCTTTTGATACGGTGCTCTCCTGCGCGAAATATCCGACGGAGACTTCGTGCCCCCAGTTCACGATGCCGCCATTGATGGTGAAATGTTTATCGGCGTCGTCGATGTATCCCGGCGCGTTGCGGATGAGCGATTTCAAAAGGGTGGTTTTGCCAGTCCCATTGCGTCCCATCAAGGCGATACGCTCACCGCGCTCGACGCTGGCGGTAAACGGCTGGATCACTTTCAAATCCTCGTAGGTCTTGGTGAGCTTCTTGATTTCAATGGGATGCCGCCCCGAGGGCCGCTTCATATCAAATCGAATGTACGGCCGCGCAATGTTGGACCTGGCCAGCTCGGAAGTTTGAATGCGCTCCACTTCTTTT
>DATNHU010000265.1:0-4280 GCA_035604795.1 Candidatus Limnocylindrales bacterium | reverse complement strand
GCTGCCCAAGCCCAGGCTGATCAACCCGATGCCGATGTAATCGATCCGGAATCCGCTTTTCACGCTCGCTCGCTTCATGTGCGGCGGGTCCGAAACCAGCACCGACGTCAACAGCAGCGAAATAATTCCCACCGGAATGTTGATATAGAAAATCCATCTCCACTAAAAATTGTCCGTGATCCATCCGCCGAGCCACGGCCCAATCGTCGGCGCCACCACCACCGCAATTCCGTACACCGCAAACGCCATCCCGCGCTTCGATAGCGGAAACGTGTCGTTCAGAATGGCCTGCTCGCTGGGCTGCAATCCGCCGCCGCCCGCGCCCTGCAAGATCCGGAAAAACACCAGCACGCCGAGGCTTGGCGCCAGGCCGCACAAAAACGAGCTCACCGTAAACAGCGCCACGCAGGACATGTAGAAACGCTTGCGGCCAATCAGCCCGGAGAGCCATCCGGAAAGCGGCAGCACGATCGCGTTTGAAACTAAGTACGAAGTCAGAACCCATGTGGATTCGTCCGCGCCCGCCGACAGATTGCCCGAAATGTGCGGCAGCGCCACGTTCGCGATCGACGTGTCCAGCACTTCCATGAACGTCGCCAGCGTCACCGTTACGGCGATCACCCAGGGGTTGATCGTCCCATCCGGCATCCTCAGTTTGGCGAGAAGTCTGTTTCGCATGGCTCGTTCGCTTGTAGCTTGCTGGCCCTCTATCTATTGATACGTACAACCACTGCCGGACTTTCTTTATTCCGGGCTACTTCGTGATGACGGTCGCGTCCACGTTCATGCCTGGCCTCAGCACAAACGAACCGACGGAATCCCGATCCAGCACGATCTTCACCGGGATGCGCTGCACCACTTTCACGTAGTTGCCAGTCGCGTTTTCCGGAGGCAGCAGGCTCAACACACCGCCGGTTGCGCCCGCGATGGAATCCACATGGCCGCTGAACGTCTTCCCGTAGGTGTCAACTTTTACTTCCGCCTTTTGCCCGGCCTTCATATTCTTCAGTTGCGTCTCTTTGAAATTCGCCGTCACCCACACATCCTGCAGCGGCACGACGACCAGCAATCCTTGTCCCGCCTGCACGATCTGCCCGGGCTCAACTTGCTTGTGTGTCGCCACCCCGTCCACCGGAGCGACTACTTCCGTGTAGCTCAGGTTCAACTGCGCCGCATCGAGCGATGCGCGGGCCTGCGCCACTTTTGCCACTTTCGCTTGCGCATCCGCGGTCCGCATGCCGACCTGCTTCGTATTGGCGTGGGCGGATTCCACTGCCGCGCGCGCCTCCAGTACCCGCGCCTTCGCGGCGTCCAACTGTGCCTTTACGACTTCCACGTTGCGTTGCGCTTGAGCGAGTTTTTCCTGGTCGGCTTTCAATGCGCTTGCGCTTGCATCGGCATTTGCTTTTGCCGCGTCGTATTGCTGTTTGGAAATCTCATCCTTCTCCACCAACGGCTTGTACCGCGCCAAATCTGCTTGCGCCAGCGCCGCATTGGCCTTGCTCTTCTCCACATTCGCTTGCGCCCACGCGAGATCCGCTGTTTGCGCCTGGTCGTACGTGGCCTGCGCCTTGGCTACATCGGCTTGCGCTCCCAGCAGTTGTGCATCCGCGCTTGAGGTGCCGCTCGCCACGTTTTCCGCCGTTCTGGGAACATCCACTCCCGCCGACCGCGCTTCACTTTCTGCCAATTCGAGCGCCGCTTTGGCTTGATCCACGGCCGACTGGTAATCGCGCGCGTCAATCTTCACCAGCAGCTGCCCAGCTTTTACCGCCTGGTTGTCGTCCACCAGAACATTGGCCACTTTTCCGTAAATCTTCGAAGCGATGGGCGTGATGTGCCCATCAATTTGCGCGTCGTCGGTGCTTTCGCGGTTGTGGTAGTAAAGGAACAATCCGACAATCGCCGCGAGCAGTACCGCACCACCGAGAATCGCCAGCCGCTGCATCTTCGGATTCGCCAGACCTTTCGGCGCTTCCTTCTCCAGCGGCATTTCTTCGACCATCGGACGAGCTTTTGTCGCGTTCTCCAGTCCTACTTCAATCTCAATGCTCATCGGCTCCCCTCACTTCGAGTAAACTTTTTCCATCTGCCCAATCGAACGCGCATAGTCCGCGCGCGCCTGATTGAAGCGGTAGAGCGCCGCGATTTGATTGTCGTTCGCGCGCGCCAGCGAATCTTGCGCCTGGATCACTTCAATGTTGTTCGCCACACCGGCTTTGAAGCGATCCCGCGCCTGATCCACTTCTTCTTTCGAGAGCTGCACACCCAAATTCGCCACCGCCACCTGACTGCGTGCGGAATCCAGATTGATCAGCGCCGTCTTCACATCCAGCGCAATCTGATTTCGCAAGTCATCTCTCTGCTGCTGCAATTTCTGAATTTCCAGATCCGCTTTTACGATCTCGGCATGAATTCTTCCGCCGGTAAATAGCGGCACACTCACGCCCGCTTGATAGTTGTAAGTGGGGATTCCGGTTGTCGAGGAACTACCGTCGTAGGCCCAATTGCCGGTGAAATCCACTTTCGGCAGCCGCGAGTATTGCGAGGCCTTCTTTTCCAACCCCGCCGCTTTCAGCCGCTGCTGCAATGCTTTCCATTCCTGCCTCTCGCCCAGAGCTGATTCGATACTTGCCAGCGCGTCGGGCTGCGGCGTGTCGAAAAAGCTCAGCGAATCACCCAGCTCGATGACTTGCCGCGGATCCAGATTCAACAGCCGGCTGAGCCCAAACAACGAAGTGTCTCGATCCGCTTCCGCCTCAAGTAATCTCTGTTTCTCGTTCTGCAGTTCCACATTCGCGCGCAGAGTATCGATGCCGGTTCCAACGCCTTCCTTCTGAACGTCCGCGGCCTGGTCATACAGTGCCTGCGCCAGTTCGACTCGCGACTGCGACGCTTGCACATTCGCGACGGCACGCAGCGTCCCGATGTATTGCGACACGACGAGCAGAATGACTTGCTCACGAGTCGAGAGGCTGTCCGATTTGCTCGCGGTCGCCGTTTCGCGCGCCGCTTGATACCGCTTGAAGAGGGTCAAATCAAAAACCGGCGCGCTGAAACCCGGCCCCGCGGAGAAAACCTGGAAAGGACCGCCATGCTCCGGGAATCCCGGAATCTTTTTACCAAGAAATGCCTGCAGGTTGATTCGCTCGACGGAATCGGTGACGTTTAGATTCACTTGTGGAAGCAGAGCCGCGCGCGAAATGTTGCTGTCTTGTACGCTTTCCGCGGCCGTTATGATCGCGATCTGCGCCGTGGGATTCTGTTTCAGCGCCAGGCTAACCGCCTGGTCCAGGGTCAGCCGCATCACTCCGTTCGGCGCGCTACCGGGCAGCGGGCTTTGTTTCGAACTCCCCTGCGCACGTCCAATCGATGGAGTCACCAGCAAGCTGAAAAACGCTGCATAGAAAATAATGTGGGAGCCTTTCTTACGGCTCCAGCAGCCAGTCTTCCCCGAGCGCTCGCGCCCGGAAATTTCTTCCACGATGGCTTGGTTCAAGCAGCCTTCGGCAATCAACTTCCCGCCCTGCTGGTGGATCTCTTTAAGCAGGGCCTTGCCCGACGCATCAATGAAGCTCACACCGCACAAGTCCACGCTGAATTTCTCCCCTGCCTCACGCTCGCGCCAGCTCTGCTCCAGCGCCGCCACCCAAGGCCCTGCCAGCCGTCCCTCGACGCTGAGCACCGTCTTGCCACGCTTTTTTTCTGTTGTGATTCTTAGCATTGTGTTCGCCTAGCGGGACCGAGTGGATGCACAAGAGCCTCCATTAAATGTTAAAGTTCGTATAAAATTATCTTGCTAATTTTAAACGGTTTAGATGTTACGCGAAGGGAAACAGGCCTTACTTACAGCCATTATATGGGCATTTGACCAAATCGCACCAGCAAATTACGCGCCCATATTAGGTCATTCCCCCGATGGGGAGATCACTCCTTGGATGGCACTGGCTTAGAGATTGACGCTTGTTCAGCGGCTAGCGGCGGACGGCGATGGCCTGCAACTCGAAGTGTCCTCCACGGAGAAGGGAGCCAGCACCAATAAACTCTCTGGCAGGGTAATCCTTGGTGGTGAAATAGCTTTTATAGATGGGATTGAATTTGTCGAAGAGGGAGAGGTCGGTGCAGGCAATCTGCACATAGACGAGGTCGTCCATGGTCATGCCAGCCTGGGTTAGAGTCCCCTTCAGGCTATCGAGCATGAGCTTGATTTCATCCTCGATTTGAGCGGGCGGCTGACCGGTCTTGGGGTCCAATCCGATACGACCGGCCAAATAGAGGGT
>DATNHU010000264.1:0-4493 GCA_035604795.1 Candidatus Limnocylindrales bacterium | reverse complement strand
GAAAGGGCATCGCGTGCGTCAGGGCGAAGATCCGACTTGTTGTAATCAAAGTACGCGTCCTTAACCTCACGCAGAAAGATCGCGTCAATCGATTCTTTCGGTGTCTGTGGCTGCACAGCTGGAGGGGCGCCAACGGTGATGCGAATGCTTGCGTCGGCCGTCCCGCCGGGGCCGGTTGCCGTGATTGAGTAGGTCGTCGAATCGGAAGGTGTTACTTTGGCGGACCCCTCCGGAGCAACACTTCCGACGCTGGGTGCGACAACCAATGAAGTGGCGTTTGTGGAGGACCAGGTAAGCGTTGCGCTCTCGCCTTTCTGAATGAACGTAGATGAGGCTTGCAGTGTCACCGTAGGCCGTGCTACCGCCGCCGGTGGCGGGGTCTGAGCAATCGGCTGAGACTGGACGGGCTTCACTGGTGGCTTGCACGAAGAGCTAACCAGAGCCATCGCCAGCAGGCCGAGCAGGACGTGCCTGCTGAACGAGAGTTTGTGCATTTTCAATTTCCTCCTAGATTGAATTGGATATCCATATTGATTTCAGATCGCGCGTAATAAAAGGGAATCTGACCGAAAGTATCCTAACACCTTGAGAAAACGGCATGAAGCATGACTTGAAAACATTTGAGCAACAGTGTGCGCTGACAACATTCGCGGACAATGATTTCTCGACATTCATATTCATTGGCGTGGCGCCGACCAGCTCGGCGATTCATTCGATCCCTGGGTTGTGAGTGGGCGCGCCTGTGTTCCGTCTGCAAGCATCGACCAGATTTGGCGGCTGCCTGTGCGCGTGGATTCAAACACAATGTGCCTGCCGTCCGGTGCCCAACAGGGACGTTCATTGCGGCCGGTGTCCCGCGTCAGCTGCACAAGTTGGTGGTTGACGATATCCATTGCATAAATATCGTAATTCCCATCGGGGCGCTGCCAGCTAAAGGCCAGCAACTGTCCATTGGGAGACCATGCCGGATCGATCACGTAGCCCGCATCCTGCAATTCAATTCTCTCGGCTCCGGTGCCATCCGCGTTCATGGTGTAAAGCTGCGGGTGGCCGTTCCCTGAACGATCACTGACGAACGCGACTTGCAGGCCAGTCTTCGGATTCCAAGCGGGGGAGGTGTTGACGCCCACAGAGAAGGTCAGTCGCTTGGGGTGCGCACCATTCGAGTCCGCAATATATAACTCGGGATTTCCCTGCATGCTGGACATGAACATGATTTTGGATCCGTCCGGAGACCAGGACGGGGAACTGTTCGTCCCCGACCATCGCGGAAAAGAGATTAATTTTCCGGTGATCATGGAATACATGCAGATTTGCGCGCTTACCACATTCCGGACCCCGGGCGCCCAACAAGTGAAAGCAATGCGGGAGTTATCGGGCGACCACCGTGGAGTGAGCGCGATGGACCGCAGCGAAGTAAGCTGGTGCTGGTTTGCGCCATCGTAATCCATTACCCAGATTTCTTTATTCCCGGTACGCGAACTGGCGAATGCAATTTGAGTGGTGGAGATGCCGGGGACTCCGCCGGACAATTTCATCACAATTTCATCCGCGAACTGGTGGGCGAAAAGGCGGACCTGCGCGTCGGTCACATCACCACGATAGATCTTGGCGATCATCGCCGGCGCGGCCGTATTGTGCACATCGTAAAGCCAGGCTTGAATCGCCAGGGCGTTTCCATTGGCGCTCAAATTCCCGAAGGCAACAGCTTGGGTCGAGGCCGGAGGGTCGCTCCAGGCCTGGGCATTCAGCTCCGAAGGCTGGCTGGGGACTTGCGTCGGGTACATGCTCAGGCTGACCATTTCGATGATGCCGCTGAACTCCAGGTCATTCCGGACTACGTCGCTGAACTCTTTCCCGAGTGGCTGGGCGGCTGGGCTCGCGGGAGCAAAATCCGCGACAGCGATGCGCGCTTTTTGGACGCCCATGCCGGTGCCGGTGGTGAACCAGTCAGGTTTCTGCGCGAATGCACTGATCGGCAGAAGCAGGAGGATTGCAAGTCTTCCCACAATGCCAATGGGCATAAATTTGCGATGAATGCGAAAAATAAATCCCCCTTATACCGACCACGCGAACCTGATTACCGCTTGAAATCAAACCAGAATTGAACATTCACCAGCGGAGCCGAATAGTCGCCCGGCAACTTGCTCACGGGACTTGAGCTCATGATGGCCCGGCGCGCAGAGTCGTCAACCGACCTGTTGCCGCTCGATTGCAAAATCTGAATATTCGCGATCGTGCCATCCCGCAAAATCTGAAAAGTGATGACAGCACGTGGGGCAAAGCGCACTGAAGGATCTACCATCGATTGCAGCCAATTGCTGCCGATCCGGTTGCGCACCGCGTCCACATACCAGGAATACTTGGAGCCGAACTCGCCTCCACCCGATCCTGGGAATGACATATCGCCCTGGGTTGATCCAACGATTGGTTTCCCGGGAGCCAAGTAGGGGAGAGTAGGGGCACCCCCACCACCATAGGGAACCGCGTTCGTTGGAGGGGGGGCTGGATCCTCCAGAACTTTTGATGGGCGCGACGGTACAATTTTGGGCGGTTTTTTGTCTTTGAAAACTGGAATTGGCTGAGCTGTTACCGGCGGAACAACCTTTGGAGCGGGCTCGTCCTTGTACAGGCCCTTCGTTTCATCCACGACGCGGCTGGGAGTTACGGCCACAGGTTTCGGCAAGGGGATAGCCGGAATGGAACCGACCATTCCGACGGAAATTGAGTCGCCAGGCGACCCTGCCCATCTCTCGCCGCGCCCGTTGATGAAAGCGGAGACCAAGATTGTCGCGCCCAGTGCAGCATGCAAAGTGGCCGACCACACAAGTTTGGCCTTCAGACTGGGATCGGCGAATTGTTGCGCGGCTTGAACCATTTTCGTTAGTGATCCGAGTTCTGGTTGTGCAACGGCTCGGTGACAATTTGGACCGTTTCAATTTTCGCTTGCTTCAGGTGGTCCAAGACTATTGCCACGACGCCAAAGGGTACGGTCTTGTCAGCCCGCAAGTAAACCGGATCATGTGCCGGGTCTTTCAATTCTTGCAGGGCCTTTGCGCCCAAATCATGGATATTGACCGCAGTGTCACCCAAATAAATAAGCTGGGCTCTGTCAATGGTGACGATCACGCGGGCTTCGGGCATGTCGTGGATGGTCTTGGTTTGTGGCAGATCCACATGGATGCCTGACTGGAGTATTGGTGCGGTGATCATGAAAATAATCAGTAGCACCAGGACAACATCAACGAGTGGGACGATATTGATTTCTGAGAGCGACGTTCCGGTTTGTCGGGAAACTTGCGGCATGGTGTTAAAGGCGCCTCAGGCGCTCATTTTCTCGATTTGCGCCGCGACCTCCATGGAGAAGTTATCCATGCGCGCGGCGAGATCTTTTGTCCGGTGCACAAACTGATTGTACGCGATGACGGCAGGGATGGCGGCAAACAATCCTGCAGCAGTGGTGACCAGGGCTTCGGCAATTCCCGGAGCGACGGCCTGGAGGCTTGCTGCGCCCGCGGTGCTGAGTCCTGAGAATGCGTCCATGATTCCGTAAACGGTTCCGAACAGACCTATGAATGGCGACACAGAAGCGGTCGTGGCCAGCCAGGGCATGTATCGCTCCACCCGGCGGACCTGGTCCGCCGAAGCGAGTTGCATGTTGACGATGACTGCCTGCAGGCTCTTGAGCTTGCCATGAGGATTGCTGCTGGTGAGCTGGCTCTGCAACTCCCGGAACCCTGCGGAGTAAACCGATTCCAGTGGCGAGCGGCCATCGCCTATGCTCTTTGGGTCGGGCAAGCCGCGTCCGGCGCGGAAGACCCTAAGAAACTGAGTGGTTTCGCGCTCGATGCCGCTGAATAAACTCATTTTCTGGAAGATCAAAGCCCAGGAAAAAAGTGAGAAGAAGAACAAAATGAGCAAAATGGTGCGCGCCACCCAACCCGTCTGTTGCAACAATACTGGGAGCTGTCCGTCTAGAATTAGAAATGTAGAAAAAAGCGTAGAAACAGGAATGGTTCCCCCCTCTCGCGTTGCTGAATGCCCCAAAACACCGTAGCACACGCCCAAGGGCTCTTCAAATGTTTCGATGCGAAAATGCGCCTAATTGATGCACTATGCGACACACCCCCAAAAACAGTAAAACCCGGGCGGGAATGAATAAATGTTGACCGGCGAGCGTGGTAGGGCATACAAAGTTGCGGGAGGTTGGAAAAACCAGTGGCACAAGAGAAATTGTTTACTCCGCGCGAAGTGGCCCGGGTTTTGGGGATCAGCTACCCGACCGTGAAACAATGGATTTACAAGAAAAAACTGCGCACAGTGAAAACGGTGGGTGGGCACCACCGCGTGCCGGAATCAGAGATAGACAAGCTCCTTTATAAGGTCCGCGACAAAGGAGATGTGACCCGGAAACGCGTTGATTTCCGGCGAATCAGCGGACGGAATCAACTGGTGGGGCGGATTACGGATATCAAAATATCCGGGTTGCTGGC
>DATNHU010000263.1:0-12960 GCA_035604795.1 Candidatus Limnocylindrales bacterium | reverse complement strand
CTTAGCCTTATTGCTGTTGTTTCCAAATTGGATGCGCTTCCCGACTACATCCAGCGTTCCCCACAGACGACGAGCCATCGCTTCATTTACGATAACGACCTTCTGGGAGTTCTGGACATCGTGATCATCGAAGAATCTTCCGCGCATCAGACGAATACCTAACAATTGAAATAGTGAAGGCGAAACGGAACGGACTTGCGCACTGCTCTCAGCGAGTGAGTGCGCGGCCGGAGCGCCTTCGACTGTGAATCCCGAAAACATGTTGATGCTGCCGCCCAATATGGGGTGGTCGGTTGCGGCGACGGCTTCAACGCCAGGAATCGCCTGGACACGATCGAGAATCTCGTGAATCTTGGCATGAAGAGGAGCGGTATCTTCATTCTCATGCTCAGGCTGAGGAAGATTGAAGGTGAGGAGGTGGTCGGTGCGGATTCCCGTGTCCGTCTTCAGTAAGTTTATCAATCCCTCAGCGGTTACCACCGCGCCCATAAGCAGGATAAAGGCGAGCGCGATCTCCGAAATAACCAGCGCGCCTCCCAAGCGCGGCTGACGAGTGCAGCCTGTTCCTGAAATACTTCCCGTTGCCCAATCATTCAGCGCGGCATTGGGATCGGATCGCGATGCGCGCAACGCAGGGGCGAGTCCGAACAGAATGCCCGCGATGAGGGAGCTGCCCAGGGCAAACCAGAACATCGCTGAATCAGGGGAAATTTCCGAGAGGCGAGGGGTGCTAGTGGGAGCGATCCTTCGGAACACATCAATTCCGAATGAGGCGAGCATTGCGCCCGCTGCTCCGCCCAGGAGGCCGAGGAGGCAGCTTTCCACCAGCGCCTGGCGAATGATGCGGCCCCGCGTGGCGCCCAGGGCAGCGCGCATGGCCATCTCACGCTGGCGTCCCCATCCGCGCGCCAATAGAAGGCTGGCAAGATTGGCGCAAGCTATCAACAATACAAAACCGGCAGCGCCAAACAACATGAGATATGTGGAACGAACGTCGCCGATGCTGCGATTCAACACGGAGTCGACGCGCAAGGCATACCCCTCCTTGAGGGGTGGATTGGCATCGGCAATATTGTGCGCGACGACGGAAACCTCAGCCTGCGCTTTCCCGATTGACTGTCGGGGCCGCAATTTCGCGACAACCTGGCGATTAAAGGATGTGACATTCGTTCGCTCCTCGGCAGAAAGGATCAAGGGAACCCACAGGTCAGATTTGTGGGGATATTCAAAACCGCGAGAGGCTACGCCGACAATCGTGTAGTCGAGTTTGTCTAGAGTGATTGTGCGACCGATGACGGCGGGATCCGCATTAAAATGGCTGTGCCAGAGGGCATCGCTCAATACGGCGACATGACCTTGGTTAACAGTTTGGTCCGAGAGAAGAAGCAAGCGTCCCTGCTGGGGGCCGGCTCCAAAAAGGTCGAAGAAACCGTCGGCAATACTGATCACGGAAAGCTGGGCAGGATTACCCGATTGCGTCATATTCATGTCTGAGGAACTATAGGCGGTGAGTTGTTCAAATGCAGGGACGGTCTTGCGCATTTGCTCAACGGCGAGATAGGAATTGCCCAGCGTGAGATTCGGAAACATTGCGGTGTTGGTGGTCACCGTCACGAGGCGCTGGGAATCCTTGTAAGGCAGGGGACGCAGCACGACGGCGTTGACAACGCTAAACACGGCTGTGTTCGCGCCGATGCCGAGCGCTAGTGTGAGAACGGCCACGGCCGTGAATCCTGGGTTCTTACTCAGAAGACGCGCGGCATAACGGAGGTCCATCCAAACGGATTCGAGCCAGGAACCAGCGCGCGCGCTGCGGACTTCCTCTTTGAGCTGCTCTGTGCCGCCCAGTTCGAATCGCGCGGCACGGCGGGCGTCATTGGGATTCATTCCCTGAGACATCTTCTCCTCCTCGAAAAGGTTGTAGTAGGCGCGGACTTCCGAGTCGAGATCGCGCTCGATATGTTCGCGGTGGAACAAGCTGCGCCACACACTTCGGATTCGCAGGATCGTTTTCATTCGTATCTCAACGCTACCATGGGATCCACGCGCATAGCGCGGCGCGCAGGGATCCAACAGGCAAGCAGGGCAACGGACGCAAGCAGGAGCGCCATGCCTGCGAAGACTGCGGGATCGAACGCGCTCACTTCATAGAGCAGGCTGCCGAGGGCTCGCGTGAGCATGAGGCTGGCAGCCAACCCGATTAGCAGCCCGGTGAGTGTGAGGCTCAATCCGCGGCCGGCCACAAGGCGAAGCACATCGCCACGGCCGGCGCCCAGCGCGAGCCGGATACCGATCTCACGTGTGCGTTGCGCGACCCAGAAAGCAATGACGCCGTATATTCCGATGGCGCACAGTGCCAGCGCAAGCACCGCAAAAAGGCCGAGAAGCATGGCGTATGACCGCGTGTCCGCCGAGTTTTCTTCCATACGCTCGGCGAGGCTGGCCACGTTGTAAACGGCAACCGCGGAATTGTATTGGTTAATTTTTTCGCGTAGCTCAGGAATCAATGCCGCCGGCTGGACCGTGGTGCGGACGATGAGGCTCATGTTGATGATGACTTCACTTTGCAACAGCGGACCGTAGACCACCGGCGATTCGGATGGATCCTGGCGCAAGGAATCAAATTTCGCGTCCTTTACGACACCGACGACATCCATCCATTGATAAAAGGGCGGCTTGGTCTGGTCCACGCCGTATTTGAGGCGCTTTCCAATGGGATTTTCCCCCGGCCAGAAATGGCGCGCGAAGGATTCGTTGACGATTACAATGTGCGGTGCGTTTTCATTGTCCTGCGACAGAAATTCGCGGCCCCGCAAGAGTGGTGTCCGCATGGCATGGAAATAGCCGGGACCGACTTCCTGATAGGTGATGGAATCCTGTTCGCTGGTGGAGAGTCTCTCTTTGCCCTCCAGCGTGAAGCCGCGCCCGAAACCGCCCCACAAGAATGGGTCAATGAAGGTGACGGCTGCGGAATCCACGCCGGGCAAGTGGGAGACATAATTGGCCAGGTCGGGGCCAAAGTGATTGCGGGCATCGCCAGCAACTTCGGCGGGAACGTAGAAACGCATAGTCAGCAAATGATCGGGACGGAAACCAGGATCGTCGGTCATCAACTTTGTAAAGCTCTTGAGCAAGAGCCCCGCTCCAGCGAGCAACACCGTAGCGAGCGCCACCTCGGAAATAACCAGGATGGAGTTGAGCTTGCGGCCCCGTTTGCCTCCGCTGCCCTTGGCGGCTTCCTTCAATGATTCCTGCATGTCGCGGAGGCCGACGGCGCGCGCGGGGAGCACGGCGAGAAGGCCGGTGGTGAGGGCAATCAACAGACAGGTGAAGAGCAACACGTTGCCATCCACTTGAACCACAGCAAAGGATGGAAAGCTTAACGGCAATAATGATACGAGCGCTCGCATGGTGCCCACGACTAAGGCGATTGCCGCCACAGCGCCCAGCGAACTGAGCAGGAAACATTCGGTCAGGAGTTGGCGCACCAATCGAGAGCGGGGTGCGCCCAACGCGATTCGCACGGCAAACTCGCGTTCACGTGAAGCCATTCGCGCAAGAACCAAGTTCACGACATTCACGCAGGCAATCAGCAAAACAAAACCGACGGCGCCGAGCAACATCAGTAACGGTTTCCGCGCGGAGCCGGTGAAAACGTCCCGAGCCGGGCGAACGAGGAAACCGCGGTCCCGGTTGGCCTTTGGGTATTCGGCCCTGAGAGCCGAAGCCACGGTATCCACTTCAGACTGTGCCTGCGGAGGGGAAATTCCATCGCGGAGACGCGCGATCATGCGCAGCCAGCGATCGTCACGCTGGTGGACCATATCGAATTTGGCTTGCTGCGGCCATAGGGCGTCATACATCATGATGGGAATCCAAGCCTCAGCCTTATCGCTGAACCCCGTGAACCCGCGCGGCATTACGCCGATAATTGAATAATCAGCATTGTTTACCCGGATGGATTTCCCGATAATTGTGGAATCTCCGCCAAATAATCGCTGCCACAGTCCGAACCCGAGCACGGTGACAGGCCTTGCACCGGGAACTTGATTCTCTTCAGTCAAGAATGTCCGGCCGAGATGGGCAGAGACTCCCAGCACTGAAAAGTAATTGTCGGAGACCATCTCGCCGAGGATTCGCTCGGAGCGATCGCTTCCATTCAGGATGTATTCTCCGGAACTGTAGGCAGCCAAATCTTCAAACGAGCGGGCTTGTTTTCGAGTGTCCAGGTAATCCGGATAAGAAACGGAGCCCGTGGGCTGGCCGGCAACGGTGCCACGAACCAAAACAATTCGGGACGAGTCACGAAACGGAAGAGATTGCATCAACACGCCACGAATAACGCTGAAGATTGCTGTGTTGGCCCCGATGCCGAGAGCAAGCGTGAGGACGGCAACCAATGTGAAACCGGGATTCTTGCGGAGCAGGCGCGCCGCGAAGCGAAAATCCTGCCAAAGCGATTCGAGCCAGGCGCCTGCGCGTGCATTCCGGACTACTTCCTTGATCTGTTCGGGTCCGCCCAATTCGATCCGCGCCGCGCGACGCGCATCTTTCGGCTTCATTCCTTGAGACATCTTTTCTTCCTCAATGAGAGATGTGTAGCCGCGCACCTCTGCGTCCAGATCGCGTTCGACGCGGCGCCGGCGAAAGAGGTTGTGGGCCAACACCCGGAATCGAGTGAAGATGTTCATTCGTACCTTAAAGCGACCATGGGATCCACGCGCATGGCTCGGCGCGCAGGTAGGTAACTGGCAAGCAGCGCGACGAATAACAACACTCCGCCAACGGAAATAAGCGTGACCGGGTCATTGGGCTCGATGCTCCGAACCAAGTGCGTCAGCAGTCGCGCCACGGCGACTGCGCCTATCAGTCCCAGTGCAATTCCCGATAGCGACAAGATCATCCCCTGCCGCAAAACGAGGCGCGCGATGTCTCCACGCGCCGCACCCAGCGCCACACGAATCCCCATTTCATGAGTGCGCTGCGTCACGGTGTAGGACACAACTCCGTAAAGACCGACGGCCGCCAGTGCAAGCGCCAGCGAGGCAAAGATTCCGAGCAGCAGTGTGTAGGCCCGCGGCTCTGCCATGCTTCCAGCTAGTATTTCGTCCATGGTGCTGATTCGCGAAATCGGCACTTCGCGATCCGCGAGTGAAGCGGCAGTCTTAATCGCTCCAGTCATCGCCGATGGATCACTCATAGTGCGCACTACCAAGACAAGCCAGCTCCAAGACGGTCCAGGCTGCATGTAATGCAAAGAGATTTCTGCGGTGGGCGCGGTGCCAAGATCGGATTGGTGCACATCGCGAACTTCGCCGATCACGGTCAGAACCACCTGAGTTATCGGGTCCGAGTGGCTTGGCAAAGTGATTTGTTTTCCAATTGGATTTTCACCTGGCCAAAAACTCCGCGCAGCGGTCTCATTGATGATGATAACGGGCGGTGTGTTACCGGAATCCTCCGCAGTGAATTCCCTGCCGGCAATTAAAGGTGTCCCCATAGTCCGGAAATATCCGGCGCTTACAATGTTAAAACTGGAGCTGAAAGGCTTGCCTGCCTGAGGATCAGGACGGCCAGGAATGTGAAATCCAAGCGAATCATGACCGCCTCCCAGCGGGAGATCCGCCACCAGTGCGGCAGATCGAACTCCGGGGACTGAATTCGTCCGTGCGAGAATGTTTTGGAAGTAAGCCTGGCTTTCAACCGGACTGGAAAACTTCGTGGGGGGCAATCGGAACTCCACTGTGACCAGGTTCGTGGTGTCAAAACCGGGCGCGGTTCCCCTCATTACCAGTATTCCCTTGAGCAGGATTCCCGCGCCTGCAAGCAAAACCAAAGCGAGCGCGGTTTCGCCAATTACCAATGCTCCGCGGAGACGTTTGCCGTGCCACCCTCCCGCAGCCGATCGGCCTGATTCACGAAGATTGTCATTCAAATCCTGCGAGGCGGCAGACAGCGCGGGGGCGATGCCAAAAACAATTCCAGTAGCAAGAGAAACCAGCAAAGTAAAGAGCAAAACATTTGAATCGAGGCCCGTGTCGGAGATACGCGGAACTTCAAAATTCGTGGCCATCATGGCAGCGAATGCGCGAGCAAGCCAGTTAGACAAAAGTAGGCCGAGTGCGCCTCCCGCGAGCGCCAGAACAGCGCTTTCGGTTAAAAGCTGCTGCACAATTCGACGGCGGCCTGCGCCGAGCGCGACACGAACAGCCAACTCCTTCTGGCGCGAAACGCTGCGAGCGAGCATCAGATTGGCGACGTTTGCGCAGGCGATGAGCAGAACGAGCGTTACCACGCCGAGAAAAATCAAAAGGCCGTCGCGGATTTGCCCTGCGGTGGCGGTCACCAGCGGCATCACGTTTGCGCCGATTCCCTTATCAAATTTGGGATATTGCTCAGCCAGGCGTCCGGCGATGATGTCCATTTCGGATTGGGCCTGAGCAATCGTGAAGCCCTTTCGGATGCGTCCAATGACGCGCAAAAACCCATGGCTGCGATTCGGATCGCGAACCAACGGAACGTAAATCTGCTCCGGCTTGCCGGGGGAGATTCTCAGGCCGGGTCGCATCACTCCTACGATTCTGTAAGTGAATTCATTCACGCGCAGGGTTTGTCCAAGCACATCGGGGCGGCCTGCGAATCGCTCCTTCCAGAAAGAATCGCTTAGCAATGCGACTCGCGGTGCGCCGGGTTCATTTTCGCCAGGCAGAAAAACCCGGCCGAGTTGTGGGAAGACTTGAAGGATTCCGAACAATTCCGGCGTGGCTTGAATGGAGGGGAGGATTTCCGTGTCGTCGCCATTTGAAACCGCGGAACTGCGGCTCGTGATGGCGGCAAGACCTTCAAAACTTTTCGCTTGCGACTTCCAATCCTCGAAATCCGGATAAGAAGCAACGTCCTCCATCAAGCCATTGCGTCTATCCGTGGCCCATACCATCACCAGGCTGCTGGAATCGGAGTAAGGGAGGGGCCGCAACAAAACTGCGTTCACCATGCTGAAAATGGCGGAATTAGCGCCGATACCAAGCGCAAGGGTGAGCACGGCAACCGCCGTGAAACCGGGATTTCGACGCAACATCCTCGCGGCGTAGTGAAAATCCTGCCATAGCGATTCGATCCACGCGCCCACACGCGCGCTTCGGACTTCTTCCTTCAATAGTTCCGCGCCGCCTGATTCCATTCGAGCCGCACGCCGCGCTTCATTCGGTTTCATTCCCTTGGACATTTTTTCCTCCGTGAGCATGGCCGAGTAACTGTGCACTTCGGCGTCGAGCTCACTCTCCATGCGTTTATGGAGAAGCAAATTGTGAATCAGAATCCGTAATTTCTTCATGGCCGTCATTCGTGCCTTAGCGCCACCATCGGATCCACGCGCATGGCGCGCCGGGCCGGAATCCAACAAGCCAGCAACGCGGCAACAACAAGCAGCATGATCACCAGTGCAAACGTGAAGGGATCCGTTGCCGAAACATTGAAGAGCATGCTGGCAAGAAAACGAGTGAGCCCCACTGACGCGGCCACACCCAGCACCACTCCGGCGAGGATGAGCACGAATCCCTGCCGCAGGATCAGGGTCAGCACTTCGATGCGCTGCGCGCCCAAAGCGACGCGAATGCCGATCTCGCGGGTGCGCTGAGCGACGCTGTAAGCCGTGACGCCGTAAATTCCAACGATGGAAAGCAGCAAAGCGATCGAGGCGAACGCCCCGATCAAAATTAAGGCAAACCGGCGGCCCTGCACGGAGAGCGCAACGTAGTCTTCCAACGGCATCACACGCGAAAGGGGCTGGGTGGCGTCCAGGGAATGAATCGCCTGCCCCGCGGCGGAGGCAATGGCCCGGGGCGGCCCAGAGGAGCGGACCACAAACGTCATATCGGTATCTGGAAAGGGATATTGAGCATGCGGGATGTACATCTGCATATTGGGGGTCGAGTCGAGTCCGACGTGATGGACATCCCCGACAATGCCGACCACGGTCAGCCACGGATGGTCGAGGACGCCAATTTTTACGCGTTTGCCAAGAGCATCTTCATTTGGCCAGATTTGTTTGGCGGTGGTCGCGCTAATCAAAATCACCCCGGGACTTGTTAGCGAGTCGCTGGGTTCGATGTCACGCCCCCGGAGAAGTGGAATGCGCATGGTGGCGAGGAATCCGGAGGTGATGCAGTACCGCTCAGCGCTTTCGTCAAGCTCGGGGTTGGCGTTCATCTTGCCTTCAGGGTGAAAGCCGTATTCGTCCATGTTGCCGCCGAGAGGGATCTGGCTTGCAGCGGCAGCAGATTGGACGCCGGGCAAAACGCGCAGGCGTTCCACAGCGTCTTTGAAATATTGGCGCAAGACATTGTTGTCGTTATACCGCTGGCCCAGGACCGAGGTGCGTAGTGTCAGCACGTGTCCAGCGTCGAATCCCGGAGAAACATTCAGAAGTTGCGCCAGGCTGCGCAACAACAACCCCGCGCCGATCAGGAGTGTCAATGAAAGAGCTACTTCGGAGACCACCAGCATCCCGCGCAATCGCCGGCTCGCTCCGCTGGCGCTGCCACGCGCGCCTTCTTTCAACGACTCGTGCACATCCGTTTTCGACAAACGAAACGAAGGTGCCAGACCTGACAAAATCCCGGTCAGCAGCGCCGCGGCGGCGGTGAAAACTAGCACGCGCCAATCCATCTGCACGCCTTCCAGACGCGGCAATCCTCCTGTGCCGACCGCCGCCAGCACGCGAGGCGTCAAATAGGCGGGGATAAGCCCAACGGCTGCGCCCAAAAAGGCCAGCAGGCAATTTTCCGCGAGCAATTGACGGACAATGCGCCCGCGGCTCGCACCCAGCGCCGTTCGCACAGCGATTTCCCGTTGGCGATTGGTGGATCGCGCCAACAATAAATTGGCAAGATTCGCGCAGGCCACCAGCAAGACCAGCGAGACCGCTCCGAAGAGGATGAAAAGGGGCGTCCTTGCGTCGCCCAACAGTTTTTCGCGCAAAGGCGTCAGGATCACGCCCGCCGCTGAATATTCCTTGGGATAGGCTTTCATCAGCGCGGCGGAAATAGTGTCCATTTCCGCCTTTTCCTGTGCGAAGCTGACGCCCGCCTTCACCCTGCCGACAGCAACCAGGTGATGACAAGTGCGGCAGGCGAAAGGCAGCGTGACGTCGTAACCGAGGACGCGCCAGATTTCCACTGTGCCTCCTCGCGGATCCTGATTCATCAGGGACTGGTAACTCGCGGGCAAAACTCCCGCCACGACATACGAACTCGCACTCATGGCAATGGCTTTGCCCACGATATTCGGATCGGAATTGAATCTTCGCTCCCAGAGCGCGTGACTGAGAAGCACAACGTTGCGCGATGCGGGGTTATCTTCCTCGGGCAGAAAATCGCGCCCGAGCTCGGGGTGAATTCCCAGCATCCGGAAATAATTGCTGGTGACGCGCAATCCGTTGAGTTGTTCCGGCTCTCCGGTTTGGAGGATAGGCTGCCAGGAACTGTAGACCGCGAGATCCTCGAAGCTCTTGTTTTGCGATTTCCAATCCAGGTATGTGGCATAGCCGACGTTGTCAGGCTTGCCTTTGTCGTCTTGCTCCCAAATGATGGTCAGCTTGCCGGGATCGCGGTAAGGGAGCGGCCGCAGCAACACTCCATTCACCAAACTGAAAATCGCGGTGTTTGCGCCGATACCCAGAGCGAGCGTAACTATGGCCACCACGGCGAAGCCAGGATTCCTGCGCAACATGCGAACTGCGTAGCGAAGGTCCTGCCACAGGATTTCCAGAGTCTTGCCTCCGCGAGAGCTTCGAACTTGTTCCTTAATTTGCTCCGTCCCCTCTGATTCAATTCTTGCCGCACGGCGGGCTTCATTTGGCTTCATCCCTCTGGCCATTTTTTCTTCCTCCAACATTGCAGAGTAGCCACGCACTTCAACATCGAGTTCGCGCTCCACACGCTCACGCGCGAACACGTTGCGTGCCATGCTGCGGATCCGGTGCCACACTGGCATTTCGCACTTCCTTCTGTTCCAAAATCAGCCGCGGGCTTCCAGCGCTCGCGCGATTGCCAGCGAAATTCGTCCCCAGCGCTCAGTTTCTTTTTCGAGATGCCGGCGGCCCGCGCGGGTGAGCTGATAATATTTGGCGCGGCGATTATTCTCTGATTCACCCCAATAGGCGGAAAGCCAGCCCTCCTCTTCCATGCGGTGCAAGGCCGGAAAAAGCGATCCGGGCTTTACGCGAAATGTCCCATTGGTCACCGCTTCGATGCGGCGGGCGACTCCCAGCCCGTGGAGCGGTGTGGTCGTGAGAGCGTTCAGAATCAGCAGGTCCAGAGTTCCCTGCAGCAGTTCAGTTTGATTGGGTGTCATGGTCACTCCTGTATAGACGCTCGATATGAGAAAACGTCACGTATAGAATGTCAATAGAAAGGTTTTTTTTGTCCGGCGAAGGCCAATATTCTCGCCCAGCCTTCCAGGCGGATTGGAGAACGCCTATCCATCACCACGACCACCCGGTTAAGATACAGGCGTCATGGCAAGGTGGCTCGAAAGAACTCTGGAAACGCGTGCGCCGGCAGGTGTGGCGCTGGTCCGGTGCCTGGTAGGAACTGTTTTTTTATCGGAGGGCGTACAGAAGTTTCTTTATCCGCTGACTCTCGGGGCGGGCCGATTCGCCAAGATTGGCTTCCCTGCTCCGGAGTGGACTGCCTTCATAGTCGCTGTTTTTGAAATAATTTGCGGATTTCTTGTGATCGCAGGATTGCTCACCAGGCTGGCATCCCTCCCCCTGCTGGTGATCATCAGCGTGGCCATCGTGACCACCAAGCTTCCAATGCTCGCACACCAGGGTTTCTGGGCCATGGCCCACGAAGCGCGCACCGATTGGTGTATGTTTCTGGGCTCGATCTTCCTGATAATTGTGGGGGGCGGACGATGGTCGCTCGATGCCGTCATCACTTCTGGGCCACCAGATTCAAACCACTAACCCGCGCTGTGAAAATTCCCGGTCACGAATTGCCGATCAATACTCCGGCAATAAACACCAGGATGCCTCCCAGCATGACCTGCACTGCGGCAGAGAACGTGGGCGTGTCCATATAGCGATGCCGGACCCAGGTGATCGCGCCCAACTCGACGAACACAACGATGGCGGATATGGTCATGGCCAACGAGAAACTGGGAATCAGGAACGGCAGCGTATGGCCGACGCCGCCGAGGGCGGTCATCACCCCGCAAACCGCCCCGCGGATCCATGGGTGGCCGCGCCCGGTGAGCATACCGTCGTCGGAGAGTGCCTCAGCGAATCCCATGCTGATTCCCGCGCCCACCGATGCGGCCATCCCCACCAGAAAGGCCGTCCAGCTTCTGTGCGTGGCGAACGCGGCAGCAAAAACGGGTGCGAGAGTTGAAACCGACCCATCCATCAGGCCAGCCAGGCCCGGCTGAACGATTTGCAATAGGAATAGCCGGCGCTGCGCTTCCGCTTCCTGTTCGCGGACGTTTCCAGGCAGGTTCTTCTGTTCCAAATCCTCGGCTCGCTCGACATGTGATTGCTCTTCCTGGACCAAATTGTCTAGTAATTGGCGGATGCTCGCGTCCTGCGTGCGCGCGGCGGCTTTTTCATAGAACCGGCGCGATTCCACCTCCATCGCAGCAGCCTGCTTGCGGATTTTTTCAAGATTGATGGGTTGATTGAGCCAAACGGATTTCCTCTCCAGAAATCCTTTCACATCCTGGCGGCGGATGAATGGAATGTGCTCGCCGAACTTTTGGCGGTAGAGATCAATCAATCGCTGGCGATGCGAGGTTTCCTGCGCTTTCATCCCATCGAAAATGGCCGCGGATGCGGGAAAGTCCTTGCGGACAGATTCGCTCAAATCGGCGTAGAAGCGCTCGTCCTCTTCCTCAAGGGAAATGGCCAGCGCGAGAACTTCGCTTTCGGAAAGGCTGTCAAATGCTCGCATGGGGGGCGTTACCTCCTGAAGTTACACGTGACCTGCACATGAACCGCTTCTGCGATACCGGAATGGTTGAGTTTGCAAGAAACCGGGCCGCCGCGCAATGTTCATAGAGGAATTGTTTATCGTCGTGCATGAAATTGTTCCACGTGAAACATTTCTCGCTAACGTCTCTTGATTCAAGGCGTTGGAATGTTCGAAATGTAAAATCCGCAAACGTTTTATTGCCCGCGTTCGAATGAACGAAATCGCAAGTCCATGATTCTTCAGGGGCGGCTCAATTGTTTTCAGAAATGTTGTTTCGTTTTATATGCAAGCCTATACTTTTAGATATGGGTACCCCAGCGCGTCTAGTAATAGTCTTCGCGTGCGGAGTTTGCGTCCTGCTATGTTCCCTTTCGTTACTGGCCCAGCTACCGCCCTGCGTGACGGCGCGGTTGCCTTTTCCGACACTCGCTGAAGAAATCGCGGATATGAAGGCGGAGGTCGAGGGCCCTCACCCAATCGTCGTTATTGATGTGGTGCATTTTGACGGACCTATTCACGCGTCGCAGTCTGCCCGCAGTGGTTTCATCCGGGAGGCGAATCAAGCAGCGCTTTCTGCGGACGATGATTGGCTCGGAGAGTTTCAAGATGTCGCACTCCGAGGTTGGTGGCAAGACCGCGGCTATTACAATGTAAAGGTCACCGCGGAATCGCACTTAAATAGTGGAGATTCACAGCACCAACATTTTTCAGTTTCTGTCCACGTGGACGAAGGCCTCCAATACCGGTTGTCTGGTATTCGTTTCGTGAATGCAGATCCGGAGCGAGGGTTGGCGGTTCCTGAGGAACAATTGAGGAAGGTGTTTCAATTTCGGGATGGGGAAATCCTCAATGTCGCTAAAGTCAGACGCGCGGTCGAGGCACTAACCCAGTTTTACGGCACTAAGGGGTATATGGATTTCACAGCGGAGCCAATCCTGGAAACAGATGATGCACACCGCCGCATTTCAGTACTGATAAGGCTGAGCGAGCA
>DATNHU010000262.1:0-4033 GCA_035604795.1 Candidatus Limnocylindrales bacterium | reverse complement strand
GAGAATTTCGATGCCCCGCTTACCTGTGGCGGCGGGAAGTTTCCGTGGGAATTTGTTCCCACTGCCCTGAGTACCCTACAGGCAAATCATTCAGAAAGTGGCCTCCCCAATTTCAGAGTTCCTGCCGCAATGGATTTCGTTTATCCCCGTATTGTCGGCGGTAAGGCCCTGATTCTTCCCGGCGATTCAACGCTGGAACTGGATTGGGGACCCAAAGCCGGGACCTTCACTTTTCAAATCGAGAACCTGCTTTTCAGAAGCAAACCCGATTTCTAAATGCGCGATTTCATTCAAAGGGCATATTAGAGGATGGGTTTTTTCGAGAGGCCCGTGGGCCGTTCATCCCAAAGCGGTCGCGGGGCGAGACGGGACTCCGGATACGCGACTGGAATGGGGAGACGCCCCAGACGGCAAGGCCCGAGGCGCGGGACGATAACTGGGCTCGGCATGGTGGTCGATCGCATGCACCAGGCCCGGAGGCATGTTGCGCGCCGTGGAGAATTGCGTAAGCTCGACCCGGTTGCGCGCGCCGAATTTGGCGAGCAGTGCGGAAACGTGAAACTTTATAGTTCGTTCGCTGACGCCCAGCCGCGCGGCGATTTCCTTGTTGGCGAGGTTTTGCGTGACGGCCTGCAGGACTTCTTGCTCGCGGCGGCTGAGTGACACGCTGCTGGTTCCCACTCCCGCACACTCCAGCAACATGGCCGCCCGCGCGGTCACGCTTTCCACCAAATCTTCACCCGCTCCAAAAACGAGCGCCAATTCTTCCGGAGAACAATGGTGGGAGAGACAGTAGATTGCGAGCAAGCTTGCCGCTCGTTCGAGAGGCAAACGGCCGTGCTCATCGGCGTCCACACGGAAACGAACCGTGCCGGACTTACGGTCGCAGAAAACGTAATACTGCGGTTTCAGACGCTCCAGCTTTTTCGAATCTCTGTCGCATTCACGCGACCCGAACAGACTCCGAATGCTCTTCACTCGGCCTTCTCTTTCCGGGCGCACTGGGCACGCCGCTGTGCGCGAAAAGTTGGTCAAGTCTTAGCTACCGGGGCGAAACGGAGCCAATCGGAAAATGTTTAGTCCGCGACGAAAATAAGTTCGCCAGAACAAGGGCCCGGCCGGGGCAGGGATCCACCGGCAGGAAATGGGAGCAACCTGAAGACGTCGCCGCGTTTCGATCTAAAACAGTTTGTGTTGGCCTGTGCTTGCAACCGTTCGCGCCCCAACGAATACAATGCAATCGCTGGTGTGGGTGCACGATTGATGCCATCTCGGCATCGAATATATTGCCAATAGATTCAAGGGCTTACGGGCGGAGGTGCGCGTTCCAGCACTATTTACTCTGTAGGGATTTCCAGTGAGCGTAAGAAATTCCCAACCCAAACCAGCTTCTCGCATACAATGTGGCCGCTAAAGCTGCTGATGGGGGGATGCCAATGGTTTTGCCAGCGATTACCGCGGAGATTCTGTGGAAACTCAACATTCTGTTCCCCGGGGGCGGCGACATGGCCGAGCAAATCTCCTTGCGGTGGATGCACATCGTTTTCGGAACGATGTGGATCGGATTCATCTATTTCCTGAACCTGGTGATGACCCCGACATTGAATAAGTTGGACGGACAATCGCGCGGCAAGATTTATCCGCTGATGGTTTCAAAGCTCACTCCCTGGCTGGCCATATCCTCGGGACTCACCTGGCTAGCGGGGTTCCGATATTTCATGATCCTCGCAAAAACGGATGCGACCAATATTGGCGACGCCAGCTTGCTGTGGAAATGGTTGGTGACATGGCTCGCGCTCTGGCTCGTTGCCGCTGTCCTACTCCTTGTGTCGCTTCGCGTGTTTAACAACGGTTGGGTCCTTGCGTTGGTGGCGACGATTCTTGTGTCCGCCATCGGGTGGCTTGTGCTTGGATTTCTTTCTAATCCCGGCGCCAGCAACCGAACGCTGTGTATTGGCGTCGGCGGAGGAATCGGCACCGTCTTATTTGTGTTCTCGATCGTTCTTTCGCGATCGCTTAAGAAAATTGCGGGTTGGATGACCGCCGCCGAAGGTGGCGCTCCCATGCCTGCCGACGCACCCAAATTAATTCGGCGGATGTTCCTGATGGGACGATTGGGAATGTGGTTGTCTTTTCCAATGCTGTTTTTCATGGGCGCATCGAACCACTATCCATTTCTTTCCGGGCAGTAGGAAAGCGCGCGTCGGGCTGAAATAAGTAAGGCGCTCAGATTTAGCACGCCTTTCAAATACAACTCTTGGCGGCGCAAGGGCAATCCGAGACAATTCCTTCCAGCATGTCCGCCGACATCCCAATCAACTTGCCCGGTGACGTGAAGGGGAAAACCGCTCACACGCTCGGAAAGCAAATCGCATTTTCCACCGCGATCGTCATGGGCAGCGTGCTGCTGAGCCGCGTCCTTGGCTTCGGACGCGAGTGGGCTGTTGCCCACCTGGTGGGGTCGAATGCGACGACCGACGCGTATTATGCGGCGTTCACTCTGCCTGACTTTTTGAATTATCTGGTGGCCGCAGGCTCGCTGAGCGTCACATTCATTCCTGTTTTTTCCAAATACATGGCGGCGAAGGACGAGGCGGAAGGCTGGCGGGTATTTTCGATCGTCGTGACGTTCATGGGATTAGTGCTGGCGGGAGTGGTGATTGTGGCGGAGATATTCGCCCCGCAGCTGGTTTCAGTAATCGCGCCTGGATTCGGACCCGAAGAAAAGATGCGCGTGGTTTCACTGACCCGGCTGATGTTGCCCGCGCAGTTCTGTTTTTATATGGGAGGAATCTTGAGCGCAGTGCAGTACGCAAAAGGGCAGTTCGTGGTGCCATCGCTGGCGCCGCTGATTTACAACGTCGGTATCATTTTGTTTGGAGTGCTCCTGTCCGCGCGGCTCGGGATTGCGGGATTCGCAGTGGGTGTCTTGGCCGGGGCGATCGCAGGAAATTTCCTGTTGCAAGTTTACGGTGCGAAACGCGCGGGCGCGAAATACCTGCCGTCGGTGAATATCCGCCATCCAGGATTCATCATGTTTGTGAAGCTAGCGATTCCGATCATGCTGGCGCTTTCGCTCTCGTTCACTGACGACTGGATCATTCGCTGGTTCGGGTCTTACTTGCAGCCGGCCTCCATCACTTGGCTGAGCTACGCGAAGACGCTGATGCGCGTCCCGCTGGGAATTGTGGGACAGGCCATCGGAGTGGCCTCATTTCCGGTGATGGCGCACTTATTTTCCGAGAAGAGGTTTGACGAACTGGACAGAATCCTGACCGGTACGATGAAGGGCATGATTGTGCTGCTCATGCCGATTACGGCTCTGACCGTGGCGCAAAGCGTCCCTTTGGTCCACCTTGTTTTTTCGCATACACGTCTGCATGAATCCGATTTACTGGCGACGGCGGGTACGCTGGTGTGGTTTTCGGTGGGCATGATTGCCTGGGGCGCGCAAAACATTTTGGCTCGCGCATTTTATGCCATGCACGACACGATTACTCCGGCCGTGGTGGGCACGGCCATCACCATTCTGAATATTCCTGTGTACTGGATTCTCGCGAAGCACATGCAACATTTGGGGCTGGCCATGGCCAGCTCGATTGGGATCACCGTGTACACAATTGTATTATTCGCGCTTCTGGCCCGTCGCACTACTGGAAGTGGAGTGCACTCTTTGCTTGGGTTCTTCGGGAAAATATTGCTGGCCAGCGCCGTGGCGGGTTTTGCGTGTTGGGAGCTGGTTGGATGGCTGGGGACGCACATCTCCTGGAAAACGCTCTCGGGCTCATTCCTGGATTTAAGCATTACGACGATAACCGGCCTGGCGTTGACGGTACTTCTGGCAAAATTGCTTGGCGTCCACGAAGTGAATGACTATATGAAGAGGTTCGGCGGCGTGTTCAGGCGCACGCCTTCATGAGAGTTCGTTACACCAAAGTGATAGGCAGTTTGCGAACGCGCTTTCCAGTGGCGGAGAAAATTGCGTTGGCGACAGCGGGGGCAACCGGGGGGACGGGATGCTCGCCGAAACCGC
>DATNHU010000261.1:0-4516 GCA_035604795.1 Candidatus Limnocylindrales bacterium | reverse complement strand
AGAATAACAGAATCACTCGACCTACAGTCCAGATGCTTTTTCCAGATACGGAACCGTAAATAGGCTTCCATTTTCTGTCTTCACACTGATATGAGCGCGAATAGCCGCCCAAGAGATTTGGCAAATGTTCGCATAGGACGGGGAATTACTCCAAAGATGATAGCGAGCAGCGCTCTACCGGGCCAGAGGCGATCCATCGAACGCGCGGCAGAATCACCATTGGAATTGGTTTGCCATTCTGTCGAGCGACATACCAGCATGGGTTATACCCAGCATGGGGAAAAATTGAATGGACGCAGGTCACATCGACCGGATCAGCGGGGGTGTACTCAACCCTGCCATTCTTCTGCGGAATGGCGTAGAGACCCTCGATTTTAAGAACTTGAAGGGGGTCGCCCGGCTTTGCGTTGTGCAATCGGATTCGGAACCAGATGTAATCTCCCACATAGATGATGGCAATCACAGTGAGAATCAAGACCAGTCCGCGCTTGATGATGGGAAAGAGGCGGTTCACGGCAAGTGGAATTAATTCCGGAGAATAAAACTCTCAATTCGTAATCTGGGGTGGGCGATGGGATTTGAACCCACGACCCTCGGAGCCACAGTCCGATGTTCTACCGCTGAACTACGCCCACCACCTGTGAAAATGATAACACGGTGGTGGAGGAGGGGCCAGCAGCGCGCAATTTAGCAGGGCCGAAAGCGCAGACACTCCATCGAGTCAAATCACGGCTTGGTTTTTTGGGATGTATGAACAGTCTGAGGCTGTCCGTTTTCTTTCACGTTCACCGGAATGCGTATCAGTTCACCGCCTTCAATTTTGAAAGCAGCGGGAACGTCATTGATGTGCGTAAGAATGAATTCCAGATCTTCCACTTGCGAGGTACGAACCAGGAAATCGGCGCTCTTGCTTTGGCGTGCAGCCTGGGGGGATGCGCCGCTCCACCGCTTGATGAGCAGCTCCGTGTCGCGATTTTCGGGCTCAAATCCTGAGGCGACAAGAATTTCAGCCATCCAAGCGCAGCAGATCTGATCTTCTTCCCGGAACTCACCGCGGCTGCCTGCTCCCAACAAGGCCACATGCTCGTGATGCGTTGCCAAGTGGCGTGCGGTCGGAGCGAAATTCCGGAAGCATGCGGCGTATCCCGCTTCGCACTGCGCCGCGTCAGACATCAACCTGCTGCCCGAACTAGACAAGAGAATGACGGGGCGCTCAATATCCGTGCGGCGAGTGAGAGCGACTGGGCTGTTGTTGAGGTTAAAACCATAAGGCATGTGTCCGCCGAGCTCGCCAATCTGCATGGGATTCGAGCTGGCCAGGAGCTCCATCATCTGGCTGGCACCGTCCAGCGTGGCCACAGGGAAACAACGGCGGCCAAGCTCAACCGCGGTGATGGCCACGGAGGTGGCGCGAATCACGTCCACTGCCACGACTGCGTATCCGGACGGATAGCGCTTGGCGCTTTCCGGAAGATAATCAATGGTCACACTCTTGCCCATAACGATAGTCTCCATCCGCGGATTCTTGCGCGATTAATTCGGTCTTCGAGGGCGCAAGTTTTCGTGTTCAAATGCGTCTGAGTGCAGACCGCGGCGGTAAATTTCGACGCGGAGCAATTCCTCCAGCCGGACATTGGAAAGGCGAACTTCCGGGCCAAAATGATTCAGCAGAGCGAACTGGCTCGGTTTGTTGGGCGCCTCAAACATCAACTGTTCCATTCCAAATATCTTGGTAAAGCGATCAGCGAACGCAGGGTTGAAATTGCCTTGTTCGTCAAATAGCCCAACACCTTTCGCGCTTTCCCTGGCCTCAACAACGAGCTCCAGCGCGCCTGCGCCCAGCCAGGTTTTTCCCTGCTCAATCAGGCCGCGGACAATTTCGTCCGTGAAAGCGCCTTCGTGTTTCTTGCCCAGCTCAAACTGTACTTCCAGCCCGCGGGAATGTGCCATGCGGATCACTTCTTTTGGAGGGAGCGGCAAATCCGTGAAACCCTCGCCGGCTTCAATGCGGGTCACGCCTAAGTCAGCGACCAGATCGAGGTAGGCAGCTAATTGCCCTTGCTGGACCGCTACTTCGAAAGGTCCGCCGCCGGTAACTGTTTTGACTTTGTTCTTCTTTGCCGCCGCAAGTTTTTCGCGCGTTGCGGATTCCTTGGCCACCTGCCAGCAGGCCATGGAGATTTTCAGTATGCAAATCAGGTGGCTGCTTTGCGCAAGATGCGACGCCACTGTGGCGGGATCATATCCAGGATCGAATGGACTGGTGGCCGGTGGAAGATCGCGCACACCGATGAGCCTCAAATAATCGGCCGTATGTTTGTGGCCGCCGGTTTTCTTGGAAGAACCCTTCTGCGGTGAGTGGCGCTTGGGCGCCCGTGAACCTGACATTCCTGAGCCTCCACTTTGCATGCGTTGCCGCAGCCTGAGAATGCGCACAAGAAGGTGCTCCCACAAGTGCGGGGGCACCTGAATTAATTCAATCTCAATGTAGAGGACTTAACGCGGAATGGCACACTGCGTCGCAAGGCTCTCCACACACATCAAAGTTATCCGCCGGCTCACGGAGCGTCTATAGAACAAGAGTACTATGCGTCCAGAAATGCACGGGTAGGTCTCATTCTATGGACTGGTTATGGACTGGGGAAATATAAAGGAAGGCGCGGCTGAGGAAACGGATTGCTAGCCCCGCTTGCGGAAAGTCGTCAGCTTGCCTCGGGCATGTCTGGCGGAAGCGGCGGCGGGATCAGGAAGCTTGGACTTTGCGAAAGAGGCCCATTGGCCTTGCGGGTCGTGCGTCAAGTACATAGAAAGGTGCTCGCGTACGTGGTCGTCCTGGCCCGTGGCTTCGTATAGCAGCGCGAGATTCAAATGTGCGTCCGCAAGCGAAGGGGCCACTCGGACGGCATGTTCGAGGTGTTCGATCGCCGCCCGGCGATTCCCGAGCCGCTCAAAGGAGCAACCCAGATTGAAGTGAGCAAGAGCGTTGTGCGGCTCAAGTTCGAGAGCCGCTTCAAAACAGCTGCGCGACTCGGCGCCCTGACCCAAATGGAAGAGAGCCGTTCCCAGATTCAAGTGTGCTTCGACCCAATCGGGCGCCAACTCGACTGCGTGACGATACGCATCCGCAGCGCGTTGCATGGTGCCCGGACGCGTATCGCAGGTAAGCCCGATCTCAAACCACTCTTCGGCGGTGTGCGAGGGCAGCGCACGAACTTTTTGCGCCAGCGACGAGGTTTCAAATTCCAAGAGCAGCTGCTTGGTGAGAGGTTCAATCGGTGGACCGCCCGGCCAGGGCTGGCTCACGACAATTTCACGGCCATTGGTGCTGATCCGCAGGCGCGAAATGGGCGCCGTGGATTCGCCCAGCTGTTCGCGGAGTGCCTCCAGCGCTCGGCGCAGCCGCCGTGCAGCCACGCCGCGCGCCGTCATGCGCTTCAGGGTCTCAAGGGCCACCAAATCCGTAAAATTGTAAAAGCGTTCGCCCCAGCGCGCTTCGGGTGAGACCAAGCCGAGGCGTCCCCAATAGTCCAGCTGGCGTCGTGAGACGCCCAGCATACGCACTACTTCATCGCGAGTGAATCGCTGTCGCACTATCGTAGTCGATCTTCGGAAACTCTCCGGCGGGCGCCGGTGTTGACCACACCCCAATACTGCTTCGCGGAATATTTCACTCCGAAGAAGCAGGGCAGCTAGGCCCGTGGGCATTATCCACATTGCGGCGAGAATGTGAAGGAAAAAATTTCCACAGGACAGGCCTTGCGCAGCTGGAACGTCTGCTTGCGCCGGGAGCAACTGTGTGTGAACTTCGATAGGGTAGTTCCGGCCTCCCATGCAACTCCACATTCTTGAACAACGCTCTCTCGAGCGCCAGGTAACGCTGGCAAGGCCGGTCTTGATTGTGCTGGCACTGATCAGTTTGTTGCTTCTGGCTCCAAAATCTGCATTAGCAGCGTGGTTTTTGGCTGCCTATCTGATTCTTGGACTGGGCATCGCCCTGGCGCAGGGATTTCCATGGGGCAGGACGTGGCGATTTCCACTTATCGCGGACCTGATTGCCCTGGTGGCGTTCCTGGTGATCACGCCTTCTGTGGTTCCGTTGTGGTTTCTGTTGTTGATTGCCGCTTATGCGGTCGGCGTGAGTTGGGGAGGAGCCCGCGCCTACTGGATCGTTGCCGCGCTCGCGATTGCCACCTTCGGGTGGGGGATGATCCGAAGCGATTGGGCCTGGACGGACGTCCTTCGAGGTATGGAGGTCGCCTGCGGAACACTTATCTCCGGCCTGAGCATGGCTTATCTGGGCAACCGGAACCGTCAGCAGGAATCGGAAATGCATTTTCTTTCGGATCTCACTGCCATGCTGCGCGTGGAACAGGGTGTGGCGGAATCCTTGCGCGGCATGCTGGGAGAATTGGTGGAAACATTCGACTGCGAGCGCGCGTTTCTGGTGCATCGAGACACGGAATTGGAGCGCATCTTCCTCTGGAGGATCTTCCGCGGCGCGAGCGGGCATCTGGCG
>DATNHU010000260.1:0-6951 GCA_035604795.1 Candidatus Limnocylindrales bacterium | reverse complement strand
AAAAAATCGCCGCAGCCAGCAGGAAGTAGGTGCCAACATAAGCCATGCGGATTTGGTCCATTACAATGCGCGAGCCCAGCCAGGGCAGGAACCCCAGCAGGCCCAGCGAAACGGATAACTGTAATATCCCAATCGCCGCGGGCACCAGATAAACGGCCACCAGTTGCGCCCGGCGGACTCGCCGCGATCCGCTACGTTCCGGAAACACCAGCGCGAAATGCATCAGCAACGCTGCCTGCAGCAGGCACGCCCCCATATTTGCCCAATAGATGGCCTGGTCAAACGCGTTGTATTTTCCGGTGTAATGAAAGGTGTAAAGCGTGAAGGATACCAGGCAGAAGATGTAGAAATGCAACGCGCGAGGAGCGCTCCACCGGCGCAGAAAAATGAAAATTCCGATGAACAGATAGACGACGCCTACAAACCGCAGGAAATTATCGGTGGAGGATTTCGCCATCGGCGCGGTTACCAACGGCGCTGTAAATTCCGCGCCATCGCGGGCCAGGTCATACCGGACATCCCTGTAAAGCCCCGCGCGCCACAACCGCTGGGTTACTTCCTTGACGTGCTCGATTTTCACATCATTGATGGCCAGCAGCCGATCGCCCTCTTTGATCCCTGCGCGCTCACCCGCGGAGTTGGGCGCCACATGCGTTGCGACCACGCCCTGTCCGGATAACGTGTCCATCCAGGTCACGCCATCATCCGGACTCTGAAAAACTGTGCTTTGATGGAAGTTATAGAAGGAGAAGACAATCGCAGCCAGCGTCACCAGGACAAGCGTGACCGCGCCGACACGGACCCGAAGGCTTTCCGTCTTGGTCATCTAACTCTAAGACTCATCTTGTACTTAAACTCTTCCAACCAAAAAACGAGCCCAACAACTTAAGATAGACCGCTCGCGAGGTAGCTCTTATTCTCAACTGCTGCACGTCCTATTCCAAAACTGGAAGGGATTACCGGTCCATAAATAGAACAAAACAATGCTTTTACACGTCCCTCAGTCATCGCCGAGACTGCTCTTTCCGGATTTGGTAGACGACTTCCCATTTATGGTATCCCTGCGGATTTGCTTCAGAACTGGAAGCTTACGCCGCCACGGAATGATCGCGCAGCCGACATAAGCACTACTTGTCCATCGGGGCTTGCTACGGGCACGTAGCCCTGCGCCAGCATGTTCCGAAAGTCCGCGAGCGCCTCCCAGCGGCAACTCCACAGACTCCCAGGCAACGCCTGGCGGAGAGTGACTGAAAGATAGGGGTCCATGCCATACAAGGCTTCGCCGTAAGCGTCTTGGCGACTTAGCGCCTGCCCGCTCAACCATTTATAGCTGACCGCGAATTGCGTTTTCGTGCGGTGGCTCCTGCCCGAAAGACGCAAACCCAAGCTGTGACGATACTGCATCAGTAGAGCGTCGCGAAGCACTGTCATTGTTGCTGGATCTGCCGATCCGGGCGCCATTGCTCCTGCCCATGCATAGACTGCCGCCATATCGAAATCATTCCCGAGGTTTTGTTTCAGGGCAGCCCGGACTCCCCAGGATTCCATCGTCCCGGAATCGTAAACAAACGCGTTCGAATAGGGATCCTGCAAAAAATCAGGCCCGGTCATGACTCCGCGGCCAAATACCGCTGTGTCCCCGGATCGATCGTGGAACCCAGCTGCTTCCAAAATTGTGTGTTTTGTGACCTTGTACTGCGCGCCAACTTCCTCGTGCCACCCGCCCTCGAGTTTCGGCCTCCCACCACGCTCCATTAAGATTGGAAAATTGTTGAGCTGGTCCATTGCCGTGGGACGAGCTGTAGTGAACATCGGGTCCGTAGCGGTTCCAGAAACGGCCATGAAATTGGCTGTCAATTTCGGCGAAAACAGAACTTCCAAGTCAACACCCGGCCGAAATGATTCCGTTCCGCGTCCGATTTGCGCGGCCACGGCGTCCGCGCCGACATGCACCAACATCCTGTCGCCAATTGCCAGTGTGTTCCGCTGAGAAAGCCGCTCCCCCCGAAAGGTCACTCCATCAGGGCCAAGCCAGGCCTGGCGAACCACCAACTCGGTCACTGGCCCGCCCGCCGACTCCGCAGAGGGCATCCACACAGTCGCAAATCCGCCCGCGGGAACATCGCGCCCAAAACTCATCTGCCCCGCGAACAAAAGCCGCCCTGTCGCGCCAACCGGGGTGTCATATCCGACCGCGGTTGCCGGGGCTTCCGGTAGATTGGAAATAGAGCCTGGCCGGTCGGAGCCGCTGGTCAGTTCCAGTTGAGCGTGCGCGCGACGCTGGCCGTTGGAATCCGAGGAGGCATTGGAAGCGGCAAGTTGGCTATCCGTCCATTCCAGCACGGGTCGGGTGGCTGCCGACGTCCGCAACACCCATTTCCAGTCGTCATTTGCCGTAGATGGCGCGGGCCCGCGCCGCAACCGGTCCAGTGATGCGAACACCGTGGAGAGTTCAACCTTAACCAGCGTGGTCACATTGGGCACTATTCGGACGTGGTGCTGAGTTGAGGGAAGGAATCCTGCGAGAGAAACCTGCAATTCGTAAAAACCGGCCGGAACCCGTGCATCGCTGAATGCACCATGCTGATTCGTGAACAGTTTTGAGCTGACGGAAAAGCCCAAGTTTTCCGCGACAAGCTTTACGTTTGCGCCCATCTGGGGTGTCCCGGATGGGTCAACCACTACGCCCGAGAGCGTCCCATAGTTAGTGGTAGCGGATGCCGCGTTCGCCAGGAATGTTCCGCCCGCGAAGGCCAGCATCCAAGCCACGCCGAATGCCAAGCCCCGGGTTCGCAAAGCATGAGACATCGTAGCCCCCCTCATGCGCGTCAATTCGCGGCTGCGCGCTGCTGCACCGGAGCGGTAACGGTAAACTCCTGTGCACGCGTCAGCGTCTGTTTGGCCACCTGGTCGTTAATGGTGATTTCCAGCTTATATTTTCCGGGTTGGAAGGAGGCGAGTGGGACCATGGTCTCAATCGTCAACTCATTCCCGACTTGCTTTAATTCCGCCGAGGTTTCCGTGGCGTCGAGCATGGTCTGATCGCCGCGGGTGACATGGAAACGAGCCAATACATCCGACTTGTGCGTCTTGTCGTCCACCTTCAAGTTGTACACTTGGAAATAAATCCCCATCTTCTGGTCCGAAGCGAATTCCTGTTTCAGCGCGGGCCGCACCTTCACGTCGCCTAACACGAACTGGCCGATTCCTATTTGGTTGGGCGCGATATGTTGAATATCGTCCGCAAGGATCAATGTTCCTGCATCCAATTTCTCATCGTCAAACCGCGGAACCGCCAGCCGCGTGCTGACCACACCCACATTGCCGCTCTGTACATCCTTCAGGACCATGTCGATTTTATATAGACCGGGACGCAACGGGATCGTTTTTCCGTAGATGGATTTCTTGGTCATGTACTGTTGGAAAAGGGAGTCCGGAAAATCCTTCGGCAGCACATCCTCAAACGAATTGACTATCCGCCCGCTGGGCGTAGTGATCCGCATGTAAAGATTCAGTTTGGCCGAATGTACGCCGTCCTTCTCCTGGAAGGACATTTCGCGATTTGGCAATTCGATAGTAATCGGCACCATCACGGATTCCGAAGTGATCCGCAGGTACGAGAAGTTGTAATCAAAGGGAAGCTGGTTCCGGATGATACGTGAAGACACCAATTCGTCGGGCTCCTTGGCGTGTACCGGTGGCGCCTTAAAAAGTTTCGCTGCCAATTCGTACCGGTAAAATTCATCGGTATTTCCGGGGGCATCGTAGGAGCCCGTCGGCATATGTGTTCCATCCGAACGCGTGAATCGTTGTGTCTTGTCAGCCAGCCCTTGCGCCTCCAAATCGCTTAACCCCGCCCCAGGCACATAAAGGAGCGCATCCTTTTCTTCCGGATCAGTGGCCAGGTGGTATTCATTCGAGCCGGAAACGTCCACAAACTCTATGTCAATGTTGGGGCCGATTCCCTCGAGGTAGTGGTAGTTCCACACTTCAAACGGGTATGTCGAAGTCTCGCCGCCGCCTTCTTCTGGAGTGCGGTTATACGATCCGCCGGAGGGGTGCGTGTCAGTTGAATCCGGTTTGCCCCAAATGATGTAAATGCGCCCGCGGTCCGTCTTCCATCCCGGAACGCCGGAAGCAAAATGCTCGTTGGCATAGGCGATCCGCCGGTAGTGCTCTTCCTTAAATTCGTTCTCGGGAGTATCCGGTGTGGGGTCGCGGCGCAGCCAGAATTGTTCAATAAATGATTCGCGGTCTTCGTTGGTGGTAAGGCTTATGAACGCTTCCTTCTCCGCATCAGTGATGATGTAACCGACCTCATCTTCGAGCCAAACTTTGTAGGGGTTGTCCAGCTCCTTCTCCGCTTTCCTCTGTTGGGCCTTGGTCAGTCGCTTGGGTAGGGGCTGCTGAGCTTGAGCTGTCTTATCTTTGCCGGATTGGTCCGTCCCTGCAGGTGGGTTTTGCGCCCCAATAGCTGGAACTAATAGAATAGCCACACCAATGCTCAATAAAGCAAATCGCCCTGGGCTCTTCATAGATACACCTCTACCCCTCTCAGACCGCAAATTTTAGCCCCTGTGGGAAGGGGCGTCAACAAGCGAAATATCACTGTTCTACCCCGGATACCTTGCTTAGATTGCGGGGGTTAGGGGCGGGTTGCCCGCGATTTTAGGTGATTCCGGGTTTGGAACGGGCCCGCCAGGTCAATGCACGGTAGTTTTCCGCAGGGCCAGGTCGCGATCCCGTCGTGCCAGTTCATTCGTGGGATCAATGGCCAGTGCCTTCTCAAATTGCTCCAGGGCTTGCGTCGGTTCTCCCATTTGTATGAGCAACTCGCCAAAATCGTTGTGAGCTTGCACGCTTTCCGGAAATGCGGCCAAAACTTTCAGGTAATCTTCCCGCGCTTTGTCGAGCTGCCCCGATTTGGCGTGCGCCTTCGCCAAATTGTAACGGGCGGTGATGTAATCCGGTTGAAGTTCGAGGGCCTTCCCAAGTTCTGTCATAGCTTCCTTCGTACGCCCCACGGCCATAAACGCAGTCGCAAGCTGGTTGTGACCCTCTGGCTGCTTGGGGTCAATCTGTACCGCTTCTTCCAACACCGACACGGCCCCGCTCGGATTAAGTCGCGAGAGCATCAGCGAGCCCAGCCACACATGCGCCAAATAATCGTGAGGATATTTTTCCTCTTGGCGCCGCATCACCGCCTCTTCCAGCTCACGGCGCCGGTCACCCACGCCACGAGGCAAGATTTGAAATGAAAGGTGCGCCATCTCATCGGTTGACTGGTTCCCACTTCGCACGCGTTTGGGCGGACGGTTCGGGTTCCGAGGATTCTCCTCTGAATTGTCGAAATGCCAGCGCATGGAAATCACACTTCCCTTCGGCAGAAACACCGGCGCGCGGTAGTGGTACACCGCTTGCCACTTTGGATTCCAGTGCGGAATGCGAATCAGCCACTTGCGTTCACCGCTGGGGAGAGTCGCATAGCCCTCAATGATGTGCCCCAGATAATGCGCGTGGGGATACACGGCCAGCACATCCACATCCATAGGGAGCTGAAGTCTATCCGTAACTACGAAATCGCGTTCCCCTGCCGGGATGTCCAGGGCCCCGTCATGTTCCAGTTGGACCAACAGTGGAAATCGAGTCGGTGGTTTGTCTGTGAAATAGAGGCCGATGGAAGGCTTCACCGTTTCGGGTACTCCCATAGTCATCAGGTGCGCGTTGAGCACCAGGTCGTCACCCGGCTCGAGCCGCCACGCAAATCCCTCTGGCTCCATCCACGGCATGTTTCCGGGTTTCCAGAAAAGAAAGTGCGTATCCAGATCGAAGGCGCTCCGTACAAGCTTCAAATCCATTCCGGGGAATCCCGCGCCCGGCCGGGCTTCCTGGCGACGCGCCGATCTTGCCCGATCCACATACACATTTGCGTGATGCACCACTCCCGGCGCTCCCGGACGGATTTCAATTGCGCTCACATAGCGCGTGCTTTTTACCGCAGGCGTGAAGATGAAATTCCAGAACGCGTCGGGTCCGGACGCGCGAACCGTTGCTGGCTGCTGCGCCTCAAGAATCATGTCCGGAGGCCCGAGCTGCCATCCTTCCGCAAATTTTGGCGCAGGTGGCTCATCGGCTGAGGATCCTTCCTGAGCGCCTCCTTTCACCCATTCACTGATCAAGTGAATCTCCTCATCGCTCAGCCTGGGATCATTTGCGAATTCGCCATAGCCGGGCTCCGGGAGCCACGGCGGCATCGCACGGCTGCTGGTCGCAACGGCAATTTTTTGCGCATGCTTTTTTGCATCTGCATAACTCAGCAGGGAGAATGGGCCGGATTCGCCGGGGCGATGGCAGGTTGAACAGTGCTGGTAGAGGATGGGTGCGATGTCCCGCGCAAAGGTAGGAGCGTTCGGAGTGGGCTTCATATTCTGCTCCGCTGGCCCCGCCAAGGTCAGCCCGATGACCACGCCAATTGGCGCGAGCCCTTTCGCCATCCTCAACAATAGTTTTGTCCCAACAGTCCGCACTCGCGCCCCTTTATTTCGATGACAAGACTGTCACCTTCATTCGTTCCTCCACCAACGCCGGCCGCCACGAATTCCTTTAGAATGAGGAATTAACCGCAATGTTGCTTCCGGTGAGTGATGGTTTCCTCATCTGCAAGCACCCCTTTGCAATCTCTCCCACGAATCAATTACAATGAAGACTCGGTTGGGGTTCGTTACGTCTATCTATTTGGGGCCTTCCGCGCTGTATTCCGCGTCAGTGGCGTTGCGCAGGTTGAGTCAAATTTTGCCCCCACAAGCCAGGTCCTAAAGAAACTTTTGCCTAAAGGAAAACGTATCATAAGTGAGGGGTGGTCGGGTTCGGAGCCCCTGACGATTCAAACGAAATAGAGAGAAAATCACATGAAGGCTTGGAAGAAAGTAACGATTGGTGTCGGAGTCGTCA
>DATNHU010000259.1:0-8682 GCA_035604795.1 Candidatus Limnocylindrales bacterium | reverse complement strand
TGTCGGCGTTCAGGTAGAAATATTCTGAGATCTGGCGATGACCCTCTTCATGTTCGATTACATGCTGAGTGGCACCGACGGGCACCCACATGGTGAGGGTGAGCTGAAGCGTCACGGTGACCTGCGTGACCGTTACCATTGCACCCGTCGCACCCAATTGAAGAACATCCGCGCTGACGCGGGCATCGGAAATGAAGTTGGAATCGGTTACGGCCAGTTCACCCGGAATCATGGGAGGCATGTCGGCGGGCAAATTGTTCGGGTCAAAGGTGCGAGTGGCAATGACCGGGGGCTGCCTAATGATTGTCGGCGCCGCCGTTATTTTGGGCTGCTGCGAGGAACCAGAGTTTCGCCACATGAGCCAGGCGAAGAGGAGCGCTCCCAGCAAAGAGAAAAGCACGATGGATCGGCGTAAGGACAAGACTGCCTCCCGATCCCATTCTGCGAAGCAAGCTGCGCGCAAGCCACGAATTTAGGGTGGGAGATGACGGGAAAGGTACCTCGGAGCAGTTGAGTTGGACTTCGTGTTGAAAATGGGAAGATAAGGACTTAACACGGAAGTGAAGCACAACCGGCAGACATAGGCGCGTTTTGGGTGGGCAATCCAGCTTGACTTGGGCGGCCAACACTTTGCGTAACGAATTTCTTCTCTAAGTTCGGCGATCCGCCGAGAGCCTCAATGGTTTGACCCATCACGTGCATCACGCTTAAATTCGATAAGTTCAACCGGCGCGCCGCTATCGAGGATCATCGCTACCATAACGCCTTTAGAAGGTGAGTTCGGTTCGGTGAGAATCTGCTTCCCAGCTATAGCAGACTGAAGATCGTCCACCTCGAAGGCGACGTGAGGGACCGACTTGATCAAGGCGTGCACTGGGCTATCGGGCTCGAAGCGCATCCATTGAATGCCACATGGACTTGTCTCGAACGCCGAGACGTACATCTTGAACCGTTCCAGGTAAATCTCGCCGGGACGCTGAACGTCAGTCGGAATGCCGATGTGGTGATATCTCCAGCCGTGTACCGAAGTGGCCGCCGGTTGCTCGTGGCCCTTCCGGTGAGTTACTGGCCGATCAGACTTGGGTTCTGAAATAGACATGATTTTTTCCTGACTAGAATATCACCGCGCGATTCGCGAATCACAAGCTACACAAGGAAGTGGCGCGCCCGGAGAGATTTGAACTCCCGACCCTCTGGTTCGAAGCCAGATGCTCTATCCAGCTGAGCTACGGGCGCGTCAATCTAAGTTTACCTAAGGATTCTTAACGGAACCAAGGAATTATGAATTAACTCCGAGGCTGAAGCCCCGTATTGCCCCATTAATGTCGGGGGTCGCGACTGCGCCGGGATATATTCCGCGCCGCACGGAGGAAAATCAAAGCACTGTTTTCAGACCCATGATTCTGTCTGAGGATTGCAATTATTGTGAAGGGTGGTGGTTTGTTGTGGCGCTGCGGCGGATGATAAGATTGGCGCCATGAAAAAAACAATTGGTGTACTCATATTTATTTTGGGAATTGGGGTGGCACTTCAAGGTGGCGCCGCTGAGGCGCAGGGAACTACAGCTGGAACTCCTGCGAAGACTGCTGCGCCGGGAACAACAGCGAGTTCCGGGGGCACGCAAGGAACGGCTGCTGGCCGCGGGACCGCGACAAAGACCCAAAGCTCCACAGGAGCAGCAAGCACACGCGTGACCGTGCTGAAAGATGATAAGGAGAAGTCCAGCTATGCGCTGGGGATGAGCGCGGGAACTACATTTCGGACGCAATCGTTGGATTTGGCTTTGAACGCTTTCGTTCAGGGTGTCAAGGATTCCTATAGCGGCGGGAAGACTCTGCTAACCGATGAAGAGATGCGCGCGGTGCTGACCAAGGCGCAAGGCGAGATGGCCGCGAAGCAGCAAGAAAAGATGAAAACTATCGGAGAGACGAATCAAAAGGAAGGCGCGGCGTATCTGGCGGCAAATAAAACTAAAGAGGGAGTGGTGACGCTACCCAGCGGATTGCAATACAAAATTATAGTGGAAGGGACGGGCCCCAAACCTGCTGCAACCGATACGGTGGTATGCAATTACCGCGGCACGCTGATTAACGGGACGGAATTTGATAGTTCGTACAAGCGTGGGCAACCGGCTGCGTTCCCCGTAGGCCGAGTGATTAAAGGGTGGACCGAGGCGCTGCAGCTCATGCCCGTGGGATCGAAGTGGCAGTTGTTTATTCCCTCAGAACTGGCCTACGGTGACCGAGCCAGAAGCGCCGAGATCACTCCAAATTCGACGCTAATTTTCGAAGTGGAGCTGGTTTCGATCAACCCGAAACAGTAAGGTTTCAATGTTCGTAAGTCAGCCAGTTTGGCTGGTCCAAAACGGCTTCGGACGGGGTTCCTGTTCCTTGACTTGAGTCAGTGCGGGCTTTATGATGCCTCAGGAGCGATTTTTTGGGGCTTTTTCTATGTTTCTGGACATCAACGAGCTTGCGATACATAAGGTCAGGATTCGGAAGAGCTACGCTCCGGGCACCATCGACTTTCATACCAATGATTTCAAGCAGATAGAGCCACTTGAGATCCGGGCTACGGCCGAGCTGCTGGAGGGCCAGATCCGGATTTCGGGGAACTTTCAGACGCGGATAGAGTTGGTGTGCGCCCGGTGCCTGGAGGAAGTGCCCGAAGACATTTCACGGGATTTTGACCTTTACTACCGGCCGGCGAAGGAATTGACGAAGGAAGAGGCTGTCCGGCTGAAAGACGACGATACGGAGATTGGGTTCTTTGAAGGCGAAGGGATGTTCCTGACGGATGTGCTGGCTGAGCAGATGTTGCTGGCCATCCCGATGAAGGTCATCTGCCGCAGTGACTGCAGGGGGCTTTGTCCGCAATGCGGCGCCAACATGAACAGCGAAGAATGCCGCTGCGAGGCCCGGTCAGCGGACCCGCGGCTGGCACCGCTGGCCCGTCTGAAACAAGACTGGTTCAAGAAGCAGTAGCAATCAAGTTGTGAAATCCCTAGAATGGCCTGTTTGAGGGGCCAGCCCGCACGGGGCGGGTAAATTTCGAGGAGTATTTATGCCAAATCCAAAGCGGCGCCATTCCAAAGCACGAAAGAACAAGCGCCGGGCGCACGATTTCTTGACCGCGCCCTCATTTGCCCCATGCTCGAACTGCAAAGAGATGAAGGCGCCCCACCAGGCGTGTCCACATTGCGGCTTCTACAACGGACGCGAAGTGGTTGACACCAAGGCCTGACGCTAGCAATCCCCCTGCAGATTAGCCCGCTCGACCGGAGCGCCAATGATCACGATTGCCCTGGACGCGATGGGAAGCGATGCTGCCCCAAGACCTGAAGTAGAGGGGGCAATTCTGGCAGCGCGCGAGCTGGGAGTGCGTGTTTTGATGGTGGGGCAGACGGCGGCGCTGAAAGCGGAACTGGGGCGTCACGCCCGGCGCGGAGCCGGCGTCGAAATCGTATCGGCGAGTGAAGTGATCACCATGCGGGACGCGCCGATGCAAGCGTATCGCAAGAAGAAGGAGAGTTCGGTTCATGTCGCGGCGAGGCTGGTGAAGTCCGGCGAGGCGCAGGCGCTGGTGAGCGCTGGAAATACCGGAGGGGTGATGGCCGTGGCGAGGTTTTTGCTGGGGACGCTGCCGTCGGTGGATCGCATGGCGCTGGCGGCTCCGTTTCCGACGGCGAAGGGCGGGACGAGCGTGCTGCTGGATGTGGGCGCGAACGTGGACTCCAAGCCCCAACACCTGGTGCAATTTGCGGTGATGGGTGAAAACTACTACCGCGCGATATTCGGTACGCGCCGGCCGCGGGTGGGGCTGCTGAGCATCGGCGAAGAAGAGATGAAGGGCAACGAACTGGTACGAGAGACGCACGACCGGCTGAAGAAAACGCCGCTCATTTTTGTTGGAAATGTGGAAGGGCCGGAAATTTTCGCGGGCAATGTGGACGTGATTGTCTGCGACGGGTTCATCGGAAACATCGCTCTGAAGATCGCAGAGGGCGTGGCCCAGCACGTCGGAGGGATGCTGAAGCAAGCATTGCAGAGCACGCTAGCCGCGCAGGTCGGGTCGTTACTGGCGCGGAGTGCGTTTCAAAAGCTGAAGAAGCAGATGGATTATTCTGAGTACGGCGGGGCGCCGTTGCTGGGAGTCAAAGGAGTGACGATTATCGGGCACGGGCGGTCGAATGCCAACGCAATCAAGAATGCGATCCGCGTGGCCGCGGAGCTGGTGCGGGTGAAAGTCAGCGAGAAGATTGAAGATGAGCTGGCGATTCCAGCGGCGAGGGCCGCGGTATAGGTCTAAGGCGGCAGTGAAAGGGCAGCAATCCTAATGGGAAAACTTGCATTCATGTTTCCCGGGCAGGCATCACAAACTCCCGGGATGGGCAAAGACCTGGCAGAGAAATTTCCGGTGGCGCGGGCGGTTTTTGAGGAAGCCGACAAAGCGCTGGGATTTCCGATTTCAAAGATGTGTTTTGAGGGGACCGAGGAAGAACTGAAACAGACCGCGAACACACAGCCGGCCATCGTGACGGTGAGCATGGCAGCGTATCGAGTGCTCGTGGAGTCGGGTGCCGGGCAGGGATTCAGGCCCGATTTTGTGGCGGGGCATAGTTTGGGTGAATACACGGCGCTGGTGGCGGCGGGCGCTCTCGAATTCGGGGATGCAGTTCGGCTGGTGCGCAAGCGCGGGACGTTTATGCAGGAGGCCGTGCCCGCCGGCGAAGGAGCGATGGCCGCGATTATGGGATTATCCCCGGCACAGGTGGGGGAGATCTGCAAACGTGCCGCAGAAGGGAAGGTGGTAAGTGCTGCGAATTTGAACACTCCCACGCAGACCGTAATTTCCGGGCATGCTGCCGCGGTGAAGAGGGCCGTGGAGCTGGCGTCTCAAGAGGGCGCCAAGCGCGCGGTGGTTTTGCCGGTGTCCGCGCCATTTCATTGTTCGCTGATGCAGCCGACCCGGTTGCGGATGGAGCCGGAGTTGCGCGCGGTGACTTTTTCCGATTTGAAAATTCCGCTGGTAACCAACACAGATGCGGAAATTATTACCAACGGCGCAGAGGCGCGAGAAGCGCTCATACGGCAGATTACTTTGCCGGTGCGCTGGGAGGAATCGATACGCGAGTTGATTGAGCAGGGCGTGTCGTCATTTGTGGAAGTGGGCCCGGGGCGGGTGCTGAGCGGGCTGCTTCGGCAGATTGACCGCTCGGTGCACTGCTTGAATGTCGAGGATGAAGCGAGTTTGCGCGAAACAAAGGCCAAGCTGGCGCAAATACACGGTGAGGCAGGCGAGAACTGATGGCGGCGATGTTCAACTTGAAGGACCGAGTGGCGCTGGTGACTGGAGCATCGCAGGGAATTGGGCGGGCGACGGCACTGGCGCTTGCCGCTGCGGGAGCAAAGGTTATCTGCGCGGCGCGTAACGCGGAGAAGCTAGCCGGGGTGGTCGCGGAAATTAGCGCTACCGATGCCGAGGCTCGCGCGATCAAGATGGATGTGGCAGACAGGGAGCAAATCAAGGCAGGGTTTAAGGAGATCATCGAGCGATTTGGAAGGCTGGACATACTCGTTAACAATGCGGCGGTCACTCGGGATATGTTAGCGCTACGAATGAAGGCCGAAGATTGGGAAGCGGTGTTAAAGACCAATTTGACAGGCGCGTACGTTTGCATCCAACAGGCGCTGGGCGTCATGTTGCGGCAACGCTATGGCCGGATTATCAACGTGAGTTCAGTGGTGGCGCAGACCGGCAATGCAGGCCAGGCGAATTATGTGGCGGCAAAAGCCGGACTGATCGGGCTGACCAAGGCGATCGCGGTGGAAATTGCGTCACGAAACATCACGGTGAATGCGGTTGCCCCGGGGTTTATCGGCACGCCCATGACTGAGGGGCTTTCGCAGCAGGTGAAAGATGCCATGCTGGCGCGCATTCCGCTGAACAGGATGGGCACCGATGCGGAGGTTGCCGCAGCAATCGTGTTTCTTGCCAGCGAAGAGGCGGGCTACATTACCGGACACGTGCTGGACATCAATGGCGGGATGTACATGGGGTAAGCATCGTGGCAAGGGCGGCTGCGGTTGACCTTGCCTAGGGCCATACATACAATGAGTGGGCACAGAGGGAGCCGGGAAGAGTTAGGCCTGGCAATTTGAGCGGCAGGGAGCGTCCTGTCGCAGGGGGAAAAATGCCGAGCGTAGAAGATCGCGTCAAACAGATCATAGTGGAGCAGCTCGGGGTGGACGAGGCGGAGGTGACGCCCACGGCGTCATTCGTGGACGATCTGGGCGCGGATTCGCTCGATGTGGTCGAGCTGGTGATGGCATTTGAAGAGGCGTTCGGGATTGAGATACCTGACGAAGACGCCGAAAAAATCGCAACGGTGAAAGACGCTGTCGCCTACATTGAGAAGCACAGCAAGAAATAGGCCAGGGCGCATCCGAAATCCGCAGGAGAATCCGTAATGAGCCGCCGCGTCGTCGTTACCGGTGTGGGACTCGTCTGCGCCTGTGGCATCGGGACAGAGGAGAGCTGGACGAACCTCGTCGCTGGACGCAGTGGCATTAACACCATCACGCATTTTGACACGACGGGATTTGACTGCACCATCGCGGGCGAAGTGAAGAACTTTGACCCACTGAATTGGGTTGAGAAAAAAGAACTGAAAAAGATGGCGCGGTTCATCCAACTGGCCCTGGCGGCAGTGGATCTGGCCGTGCGGATGTCCGACCTGAAAATTTCCCCAGAAGAAAGCGAAAACGCCGGCGTATACGTGGGCAGCGGCATCGGCGGATTCGATGTCATCGAGCGCGAGCACAAGAAGTTGCTCGACGGCGGACCGAACCGCATCTCCCCTTTTTTCATTCCTTCCGCGATTGTCAATCTGGCTTCGGGGCAAATCTCAATTCGCTACGGCGCCAAGGGGCCAAACTCGGCGACGGCGACGGCCTGCTCGGCTTCAGCTCACGCGATCGGCGACTCGTTCAAGATTATTCAGCGGGGTGACGCGGACATTATGATTTGTGGGGGATCGGAGGCGTCCATCACGCCAATGGGTATAGGAGGATTTGGCGCGATGAAGGCGCTTTCGACGCGCAATGATGAGCCTTCGCGTGCAAGCCGGCCATTCGACCTGAATCGCGATGGATTTGTGGTGGGCGAAGGGTCGGGAATCCTGATCCTGGAGACGCTGGAGCGAGCTGAGCGGCGCGGCGCGCGGATTCTGGCGGAAGTGGTGGGATACGGAATGTCCGGCGATGCGTACCACATCACGCAACCGGCTGAAAATGGAGATGGGGCCTTCCGCGTGATGAGGAAAGCACTGAGAGACGCGAAGATTGAGCCGCAGCAGGTGGGCTACATCAACGCACACGGCACTTCGACTCCACTGGGAGACGCCATCGAAACTGTGGCGATGAAGCGCGCCTTCGGGGAATTTGCGGCCAGCATGCACATTAGTTCGACCAAGTCGATGACCGGGCACTTGCTGGGCGGCGCGGGGGGGCTTGAGGCCGGGATCAGTGTGCTGGCACTGCGCGATCAGACGCTGCCGCCGACGATTAATTACGAGACACCCGACCCGGCGTGCGATCTGGATTACATTCCGAACCAGGCGAGAAAGGCCGTCGTGGAATATGCACTGTCAAATTCGTTTGGGTTTGGCGGAACCAACGCCGCGCTGGTGTTTAAGCGATGGGACAAAGGTTAGTTGCATAAGACAAGCATCTCTACCTGTTGCGTGAGTGCCTGGTTCAAACTTGTAGGGAGGAATCGTTGAACATCATCGTCTGCGTGAAGCAGGTGCCCGCGAAAGACGCGCCGCTGGCGATATCGCCCGACGGCACCTGGATCCGCGAAGCGGATATCGGCTTCGAGATGAATGAGCCGGACAGCTACGCACTGGAAGAAGCCTTGCGGCTGAAGGAAAAGCACGGCGGGGAAGTGGTCGCGCTGAGTATGGGCCCGCCGCGTATCACGCAGACGATCAAAGAAGCGCTGGCCAAGGGCGCCGACCGTGGGATCCACGTGACAGACGATAAATTCTTCGCGCTCGATCCGCTTGGCTCGGCACGCTCGCTCGCGGCGGCAATCCAAAAACAAAAATTCGACCTGATCCTGACTGGATTGCAGAGTGATGACCACGGCTTCGGGCAGACGGGAGTTCTGCTCGCGGAATTACTGGGACTGCCGCACGCCACCATCATCATGCAGATTGAAGCGAGCGATGGACACATGAAGTTGAAGAGGGAACTGGAGGCTGGATGGTTCCAATGGGTGGAACTGCCGATGCCGGCGGTGCTGAGCATCCAGTCCGGAATTAACAAAGTGCGATATGCCACACTGAAAGGAATCATGGCGGCGAAGAAAAAGGAAATAACCGTGATTCCCAGGGAATCGCTGGGCGTTTCGTCTGAGCCCACGCAGAAACTCGAGCGGATTTACGTGCCGCAGAAAGCGAAGAAGACGGAGTTCATCACCGGGACATCGAAGGAAGTGGCGGCGAAATTGGTGGAAAAGTTGAAGCATGAGGCGCGCGTTCTGTAATTGAGGAAAACGATGAAGATCCTGGCTATTACCGAGCAGCGCGAAGGGAAGTGGAATAAGACGAGTTTTGAGACGCTTGCGGCGGCGCAGCAGATTGCGAAGGATGTCGGCGGGACGCTGGCTGCATTGGTG
>DATNHU010000258.1:0-2824 GCA_035604795.1 Candidatus Limnocylindrales bacterium | reverse complement strand
GTTGTCCTGCCAAAATTTGATCTTGGCGCCGAGTACGGATGGTTCGGCTGCCATGCCGTACTCCATCCACCACGATGGCACGAAGATTATGTCGGGGAATTCGCGCATGATCTTGAGATTGGATTGGAACCAGAGCTCGGGATCGAGGAAATAATCGAGGTGCTTGATTCCGAGGTAACCGGGGATCCAGGGGCTGTCGATGATCAGCGCCATCGGAATCTTATCCATCTTCTCGCGGCGCGCAGCCCGCTTAAATGTATCCCATTGTGCCGGCAGCATACTGTTTCTCCTAGGTGCCACAGTGACCCGCAAGAACGACCGCGTTGGAACCCGCCTAGCGAACTAATAACTCGCGGCGCGCCAACCGTTCGGGATCTTTGCCCAATCTGGTCTTACGCCAAACAGGGATGTTCGCCGCTCGCAGGCCCCGCGCTCAAACTGGACGCCCAGCCGTCACCAAGAAATATTTTAGCCGCCTCCAGCCAGTCAGCACCCCCTCCGGCCAAGACTTCGGCCAATGTGGGCCCATCCCCTTACCATAATACAAATCCCTCCCAACATCACGCGAACCATTGGTCCCTATGCGGAAGGGGGCAGGCTTTCTTCCCGGCGCTGGTTTCACCGGCCTGGCGGAGACGCTGGCCGGTGGGGACAGGCCGGGAGGCTGTTGGATGCTCCCACTCATCACATTTTTGTGTCCCGCCTGGGATTTGGGAATGCGTCGGCGATTTCCTCGGTTGTGATTTACGCGAACGAAGAGCGGCTGGGCATCCTGGCGGGCCGGTAATCGATCTCTACATTCCAGTTGAGTCAAACGAATCGCCACTGTCCAGGACGTCGCCGTCGAACAAAACCAATTTATTTTTGCGCAGGTTTGAAACACCTTCCAGCGGCGAATGGCGGGTAAGAATGAAGCGGCTTCGATAACCGGGTTTAATCTGCCCGAATTTTTCTTTGAACGCCAGCCGGTTTGAACTTGTTCCCGTCGCGGAATTGATGACGGACATGGGCGAAAGGCCGGCGCGCTCCATCAATTCCAATTCGGAGAAGAAATCGACGCCGTGCGCGACGCCATACGCGCCCGCGTCGCTGCCCGCGATCACTTGCACGCCCATCGCGTGTGCCTTGACCAGGCTCGCGGCGTGCCGTTCCAGAATACGCTTCAGATTTGCGACCGCGTGCGCGTCCCAACCCATCACATCCGCGTGGTCGATCTGCTTCTGCACCGGCGCAAACGTAGGCACCCAAGCGATTTCCCGATCGCGCATTTTCGCAAGTTGGTCCTCGCGGAGAAAGAAACCATGCTCGATGGAATCCACGCCACCCTCAATGGCGATTTCGATCCCCACATCGCCGGAGCCGTGCGCCAAAGATTGCTTGGCGAACGATTTGGCGGCGGCAACCAATTCGGAGACCTCGGCCGCGGTCATTTGCGGCTCGGTGGTGACGGCGCCCTTCCTGAAATTGATGATGCCCGTCGGGATTAACTTGATGCGCGCAGCCCCGGCCTTCACGCGCGCCTCGACGCACTGTCTCAACGATGCGAACTTCTCGAGAGGCTCGGCCATAAAACTCCCGTAGCGCCCTCGGCGATGAATGGCGGAGCCGGGGCTATCCACGTACGGTATCGCCGGCACTTGGCCGCTCGCGTAAAGTTTGCTCAGCGCGAGTCCGACTCCGTCCTTATCGCCCGCGTCACGGACGGCGATGATTCCAAGCGGCACCAGCTTTTCCAAGCGCGCTTGCGCGGCGCGCAACAATACTTCGGGCGAATGCTTGAGATAAGCCGAGCGTTTATGCAGATTCAGTTCGCCGCCCTCGAGAAAAAAATGGGCGTGCGCTTCGATCAATCCGGGCAGCAGTGTGTACTCGGGCAAATCCAAATCCGGCTGCTGCTGATTGGCGTTCAGCAAATCCGCGGGCGGAGGAGCGTTGCCGGCAAAATGAATCACGCTCTTGTCGTATACGACGTGCGCGTCGTGAAGCGGTTTGGTGCTGACCCCGTCCAGCAAGGTCCCCACGCGCAGCCAAACTTTGCGGCCGCCGGTGGCTGCGGGAAAAGGAAGCTTGTTCAAGTGTCGGCTATCGGAACTCATGTGCCTGTGAACTCAGGAGGGATGAGGCGAGAGAACCGCACTCCCGCTCCGTAGCGTTTCATCTTGTATGCGGCAAAACGCGCGCGCTTTCATTCGGAATCCACGGGGGCAGCATCGTTGCAGATGGCCATGATCGCCTCGACTTGCCGGAAGCATCCGGTTTCAAGGCTTTCACCCTCTCTAACCCGGCCCGCATCGAGGGCCTGGCGGAGTTTTTCCACCATCGGATTGTCTGGCGGCAACGGCCCCGGCCTTTTTTCCGGATTGCAAATGGCCAAATCCAGCCCCGCTTCCATGCCCAATGTGAGGTAGGCCTTCTCCATTTCCGCGCGCACTCCTTTTGGCGTGCCCCACGCGAAATTGGAAAGACCCACCACCATGTGAACCCCCTTCAAGTCCGGGTCGGCGCTGATCAGCCGCATCGCATCCAGCCCAATGTTCACGAGTCCGTAAGTGTCCGCGCCCACGGGAGCGAGTCCCGGGTCAATGAGGATTTGGTCGTTAGTGCGTCCCGCTCTAGTCACCAGGAGCTCGACGAATTGCTTGGCGGCCCCATATGAATCCTGGGGATTCAAACACTGCGAAGCGCCGCCCTCCACAAAATGCTCCGAGGCCATGACGATGACCAACGTGTCGTATTCTTTGACGAGTTCAATCATCTCGTCCAGATGCTGACGGGAGGCGGCCAGAGAATTCAGGATGGGCGCTCCGCTTTTTTTCCGGTCGTA
>DATNHU010000257.1:0-5454 GCA_035604795.1 Candidatus Limnocylindrales bacterium | reverse complement strand
CCGCCTGCCCACATGCTGAGCCTTAGGCAAGAGGTGCAATCCGGTATTGATGGCGCTTCCTCAGTGGCGGTCCGCGTCTCTGCGCGGCTTGCAACCCAAGCTGGAAGCGTGGCATCGTAATCCGCAATCCTAAAAACTTCTTGGAGAGGTGGTTTTGATGAGATTCCGGGTTCTGGCTGGTTGGGCGTCAATCACTCTTTTGGCGCTGAGTTTGTTCGGATGCAATAACCAGCCATCGGGCCCTCAGCCGCCCACAATTACAACTCAGCCCGCCGCGCAGACCGTAAACGCTGGCCAAACCGCGACATTTTCCGTGACGGCAACAGGTGCGTCCCCTCTGGCTTACCAGTGGTTCCTCAATCAAGCCGCTATTAAGGGTGCCACTTCCGCAACTTATACGACGCCAACTTTGGTTCCCTCGGATTCTGGGAATATCTATTTCGTTTTTATTACCAATTCAAATGGGAGCGCGGAAAGCACCCCAGTTACCGTGACTGTGAATTTCGCCCCGACTTTCACTACCGCCAAGACCGCAACGTTTTTGGAAGGGGTGTCGGGTACCTTTGTCGTGTCCGTATCGGCCGTCCCCACGGCAACTTATTCGGAATCGGGCGCATTGCCGGCGGGCGTCACCTTCACCGACGATAAAAACAACAACGCGACCTTCGCCGGAACCGCCACAGCCACAGGCTCCTTTCCCATTACCATCACCGCGCAGAATGGGTTGACCCCCAATGCAACCCAGAATTTTGTGCTCACCGTGACCACCCAGTCCCCGGTAATCACAAGCGCTCCGACCACCATCTTCACCGTCGGAGTACAAGGGACCTATAAGGTGAGTACCACTGGCGCTCCTGTGCCAAGTATTACAGAGTCAGGCGCAATCCCTTCGCCTCTCACGTTTACGGACAACAAGGACGGAACTGCCACCCTCGCCGGAACGCCGACTGCGTCTGGCTCATTTCCCTTCACAATAACCGCGCAGAATGGCACGGCTCCGAATGCGCTGCAGCAATTCACGCTGACGGTTAATCCCCACACCAGCCCCTCCGAGGGCTTGGTGCGGCCCGAGGATGTGCCCACGTTCCACAACGACGCTGCACGCACCGGTCAGAATCCGAATGAAACCATTCTCACCCCCACAAACGTGAACGCCGCGACCTTCGGCAAGATCGGATTTTTGCCGGTGGATGGCCAAGTGGACGCTCAGCCGCTCTACCTTTCCAACGTTTCCATCGCCGGCGGTGGCGCTCATAACGTTCTGTATGTCGCCACCGAGCATGGCAGCGTTTATGCCTTCGACGCGGATTCCGGAGCCATCCTCTGGCAGAAATCCTTAGTTGCCTCGGGCGAAATGCCTGCCTTGAATCATGGATGCAATCAAGCCGCAGCGGAAATCGGAATCAGCGGTACGCCGGTGATCGACCGCACGCGCGGCCCGAATGGTGGGATTTACGTTGTTACCGCGTCCATGGACGCAGTTGGAAATTATTTTCAGCGGCTTCACGCGCTGGACGTTGCCACAGGCGTGGAACTGCAGGGCGGCCCGACAACCATTCAGCCCGCGGCGACTCAGGTGACTTCAGTGATCGATAAGTCTCCAGGTGTTAACACAATGACGGTCTTCGATCCTTCTCAATCGCAAGCGCGGTCTGCTTTGCTCTTGCTAGGCGGGCGGATTTTCGCCGCCTGGGCGCCGTCATGTAATTCTGCGTCCAATAGTTCTTGGATCATGGCCTTCGACGCCGCCACGCAATCATTGACCAGTGCTTTATCTCTCCCCGCTGCAGGAAATCAGGCAGATGCTTCGGTTGGGGGTCTGCAGCTTTCCGCCGACGCTTCCGGAAATATCTACCTCCTTCAAAGCGCCGCGGGATTTCTGAGCAAAGCGCTTGGCGCAAGCGCGCCTCTTTCTTTGGGAAGTCCACTTGGCGCTTTCCTCAAGCTTTCCACGTCAACCGGGAATCAGAGCCCGAGCTCACCAGCCTTTGTTGGGACGGTCACAGCATCCGATCAGGCCGCCGGCTTCGCCACTTCTGGAGTTCTGGTTCTTCCCGATCTAACCGAGGCGTCGGGCAATACCATCCACCTGGCGGTGGCATCAGGGTCTGAAGGCAACATCTATGTTCTGAATCGTGACTCTCTCGCAGGCGGATTCACTCGCAGCGTAGTCTTTCAGGAACTGAGTGGCGCCTTGTCGCCTGCTGGTCTCGCATTCCTTCCAGCCTATTTCAACAAAACTGTTTATTTCGGTGCTTCGGGCGATTCCATCAAGGCCTTCTCAATTTCCAATGCTCTTCTCTCCACCGCGCCCGTCAGTCAGACAACAACGATATTCGGCGCGGAGGGCGCCTTTCCGGTGATTTCCTCCGACAACTCCGCAAACGCTATATTGTGGGCCGTGGAAGCCGGTGATCCGGCTGTCTTGCATGCCTACGACGCGACAGATTTGGCGCACGAACTCTACAACTCCAGCGCAGCCGTCAACGGCAGGGATAGTTTGGGCTCGCAGAGCAAACCAGCCACTCCCACGATTGCCAATGGCAAAGTTTTCATTGCCACGCAAGACGGCATCGCTGTCTTCGGGCAAATCCAAAGATAACCCGCGTTAGTTTTATCACTGTATCTCCGGTTCACCCAATCCGAACCTTTGGCTCTTGGCTATAGCTCAGGGTCCCCCCGACGAATTGGGTCGGGGGGACCCTGAGGCTTTTCCTTGTCTTTTACTTCTGCTTTTGATGTGCTCTTGTATCCCGCCACGCTTCACAGGGGTGGGGCCTTCACCAACTATCACCCTACTTAGAATCCATCAGCACGTCGAAGTCGGCGAGACGAATCTTCCCGCGCTTGGTAGGCAATCTCATCACTCCCAAGTGACCTACCGCAGTGGTATCATCGCGTCACGTTCTCCCTAATTGTTGGAAACCTAGAAACCTGGATGGCTACTCTGCTTTCGCAGACATGAATGTTGAAGGGAGTGGACATGAAAAACCGACGGTCGCCTAAATGTGGTTTCGTTGGCCTGTTGTTCTTGCTGCTTGCTGCGCAGGCCAGCGGTCAAACCGCGGCGCCAAACGACGCGAAGCAAGTCTACGACTCCCTGAAGACCTTTCAGCTCGGAGGTGGAGTGCGGACTGTCGAAAATCTTGTCTTCAAGCGTGACCGCGCCGAATTCACTTTTATAAGTGGAACGATCTATTTCGCACTTCCGGTCGCGGGTCGGGTTGAAGGAGCCGTTTTTATCGGCGAGGGCAAGTTCACTGCCGCGGCCCCGCCGGTGAAATTTGAACAGGAAAGCATTTGGAAGTTATTGCACGCTGACCATGTCGAGACAGATTTCAAGACCGCGGTCTTACGCTTTTCGGATGACACTTTTAGCATCCTTGGAACCGGAAGCAGGACGGGCGCACCCCTGCCAGCAGCACAAAAACTGGCTGGTGAATTTGAATCTCGAGTCTTGAAGGAAACTGGAGCAAACATCCCGGCGAGGCTCGCGGTATCACTTTTGAACAACGAGCAGCCGGGGTTCTTCATGGCGGAAATCGATAAAGGACACAGGGGCCGAGTCGTCTTCCTCATGGACCCGCAGGAGCGGATTCCGTCGCAGGTTTTTAGAATCAATGGTGGCGAGAAGGGGCTAATTTATGGGTTCGTCTTTGGGGGTGAGGTCCCGCAAGTCTGGACGGCATTTTATTCCGAGGAAAACTACGCCAAGGGCACGGTGGAATTTTCAGATTTCAACGATCAAATCACAATTCGACGCCATGATATGGATATCGATATGCACGATCCTGCGAATTGGCTGAAGTACGATGATCGCATCGAGTTGGAAGTACTCCAGGATGGCTTGCGCGCGATTCAACTTTCCCTGAATGAAGACCTCGGTCCCGTTGATGAACACTGGTTGAAGGACGCGTTGCGAGTAAAATCATTTCAATCGGAAGATGGAAAGCCGGTAGAGGCCATTCAGGAAGACCGCGATAGCACCGTGACTTTGCTTTTTCCTTTGCCCGTTTCGCGCGGCCAAAAACTTGTTTTTAAGGTCCGCCTCGAAGGGGAACACATGATCGGGGCCGGCGCCAGCCTCGGATGCTTTTTCCCATTAACAAGTACCTGGTATCTGCATCACGGATATCTTCAGCGATCGACATTCCGAATGGTCTTCCACCACCGGAAGAGAGATACGCCCGTGGCACTGGGGGTGGTCGCTCGCGAGGAACCCGAGAGCAACGGGTCGGGGGTTGTTACGGAATGGAAGATGGACGCGCCCACGCCATTCGTTCAATTTGCCGTGGGAATATACAAGCGATACGACACATCCGTTCAAATCAGCGATCGAACAGTTCCTATCTCGTTTTACGAGCTGATAGCGGGATTGGCACCTGTCAAATCGGATTTCGTTGCCGCGGAAATGGGGAACTCGCTGCGGTATTATAGCGCCCTGTTCAGCCCATTCGCTTACGACAATCTGCACGCCGTCTATCATTATCAGCAGTATGCCCAAGGCCTGGCGACCATGCTTCTGCTCCCAGCGGCGGACCAAGCCAATAAGTTTACATTTGCCTTCATCGCGCATGAGGTAGCACACCAGTGGTGGGGCAACATGGTGGCATGGCGCTCATACCGGGATCAGTGGCTCAGCGAAGGGTTTGCGGAGTACTGCGCAATCCTCTATACCGGCCACCGATACAATGCCAAGGCACGTCAGGACATTATCGACCTTGAACGTGATGCAGTCCGCCGAGTAGCCACATTAGGCATCCTGAGGAATGGATTGCCAAGTGATGCGCTGCCCCAACTCGGGCCGATCATTTTGGGGTTTCGCCAGGGCGGAAGCTACCAATCATCGGTTTATTACAAGGGAGCATTGATTTTGCGAATGCTCCATTTTCTTTTTACAGACCCCGCTACCCAGGACGACAAGCCGTTTTTCGACATGATGCGCGAGTTTGTCCAGCAAAACTTGGGCAAAGCAGTGAGCACGGAAGACTTCATGGCCTTCGCCGGACAGCGATTCGCCGCCACTCCGATCGCTCGTAAGAATAATCTGGCGAACTTGGATTGGTTTTTCCAACAGTGGGTTTACGAACCCTACTTGCCCTCGTATCGCCTGGAATATCACATTGAGAATCAGGCGGGCGGAGGCGTCTTACTGAATGGCACACTCTATCAGGAGGATTTGCCTGAAAACGAAAAATGGATCATGCCTTTGCCGTTGGTTTTTACTTTTGGAAAGGATAAGGTTGCGCGAGGCACAATCCTGGCTGTAGGTCCGAAAACGCCGATCAGCATTAAGCTTGCTTCGGCCCCTGACAAAGTGGAATTGGACCCTGAGTTTAAGGTCATTTCGATGAAAATGTCAGCACAACGCGAGCATTGAATTCCGGAGATGAATCCATTTGATCAAACCCCGTGCATTGCCGGGTCCCAAATAAACTTATGCAACTGCAGGCC